>DASSGE010000761.1:0-2780 GCA_035693605.1 Binatia bacterium | reverse complement strand
GGTTGATCGGATCATACCAGCAGAATGCGCTTCCATAAAAAAACTTTGTAAAAACAAAATCTTTCGTCTGATCGATGGATCATTTTAGCTAATTGCCTAGCCTTCGCCGGACATTTATTTTATCATTCGTCACTTGTTGGTCCGGGTGTTCCGGTTGACAAAACGCGGACGACTATGATTCAGCCTTCGTTATCATTTGCTGAAGGAATCCGGTCGACTATGGTGATGCACGATGAAAATGCGTCATGGCTGGCGTTGACGCGCGTCAGAGGCTTGGGTTGCGTGAGTTTTAAAAAGCTCATCGTCTGCCTTGGCGATCCGACTCGGGCATTCTCGGCGACCCCAAGCGAGCTTGCTGCCATCGACGGCCTGCAACGCGAGGCCATCGAGGGCTTGATTAGTTTTTCTCAGTGGACCGAAGTCGACGATGAGCTCGAGCGCATTCGCAGTGCCGGTATTACATTGGTGCGCTACACCGACAAAGAATATCCGGACCGGCTGCGTGCGATCGCCGATCCGCCACCAGTGCTTTACGTCAAAGGAGCCTTGGCGGCGAGCGACGAGCGGGCGGTGGCGATTGTCGGTTCCCGCAGCGCCAGCGACTATGGCCGACGCGTGGCGCGCGATTTGACGCGCGGCTTAGCGTCCTACGGTTTTACAGTCGTCAGCGGTCTGGCTCGCGGAATTGACGGCATGGCCCATGACACGGCGTTAAATTGCGGCGGGCGCACCATTGCGGTCTTAGGCTCTGGCGTCGAACGTGCTTATCCGCCAGAGCATGATAAGCTTTATCAACGCATCGCAGCGCAGGGCGCGATAATTTCGGAATTGCCCATCGGAACTAAACCGCTGGCGTTTAATTTTCCGGCGCGCAACCGGTTGATCAGCGGCTTGTCAATTGGCGTGGTGGTGGTCGAAGCGACGGAAAAAAGCGGTTCGTTGATCACAGCATCGCTCGCCACCGATCAAGGGCGAGAAGTATTTGCAGTCCCGGGCGAGGTGGGCTCTAGCCGCAGCCGCGGCGCGCACCGGTTGATCCGCCAGGGGGCGAAATTGGTCGAGGCCGTCGATGACATCATCGAAGAGATCGCGCCGCAGCTGGCGCGCCAGGCGGACGTCAGAGTTAAACATCAAGTTCGGCCATTACCGCCAAATAGCAGCGCTGCGGTACAAAAAATTTTCGCCATGCTGCAGGAGCGCTCTTTGCAGGTCGACGAGATCATTGAAGTTAGCGGGTTTGTGCCCGCACAAGTGCTTGGAATTCTTTTGGACCTGGAGTTGCAGGGATATTTGCGGCAATTGCCGGGGAAAGTCTACACCGTAGAAAGATGACGCCACACAGCAAGCGTGATCGTGTTCGTATCGTGAGTAACAACTATGGCAGCAAAGAATCTAGTTATTGTTGAATCGCCGGCCAAGGCCAAAACCTTGGAAAAGTATTTGGGACGGGATTTTCAAGTCAAAGCCTCGGTGGGTCATGTTATCGATCTGCCGAAGAGCAAGCTCGGTGTCGATATCAAGAAGGATTTCGCCCCCGATTTCACGGTGATTCAAGGCAAGAAAAAAGTCATCGATGACTTGAAAAAAGCCGCCAAGGGCAAACAAAATATTTATCTGGCCTCCGATCCCGATCGCGAAGGCGAGGCAATCGCGTGGCATATCGCCAGCCAGGTGGTGAAGAATCACAAGCACGTGCACCGCGTGCTGATCAACGAGATCACCAAAAAGGCGGTGCAGGCCGCGATCGCCAATCCGTTGGCCTTGGACCGCAACAAATTCGACGCGCAGGTGGCGCGCCGCGTGCTCGACCGATTGGTCGGTTACAAGATCAGCCCTTTACTATGGACCAAAGTGCGGCGCGGTTTGAGTGCGGGACGGGTGCAATCGGTGGCGGTTCGGTTGGTCTGCGAGCGCGAAAAAGACATCCGCGCCTTCGAACCGGTGGAGTATTGGTCGCTGACGGCGACGTTGGAAGGGCGCTTGCCGCCGCCGTTCAAGGCCAAGCTTGTTCAGTGGAAAAACCAAAAGGTCGATAACAAAAAGTTTCGTTTGGAAAACGACGCGACCGTGCAGTCGATCGTCCAGTCGCTGGAAGGCGCGTCATGGATCATCGGCGACGTCGAAAAGAAAGAGCGGCGCCGTTATCCAGCGCCGCCGTTCGTTACCAGCAAACTGCAACAGGAAGCGTCGCGCAAGCTGGGGTTCCAACCCAAGCGGACCATGCAATTAGCGCAACAACTTTACGAGGGCGTCGAACTGGGCAGTGAGGGAGCGGTGGGCTTGATCACGTATATGCGCACCGATTCGACCCGCATTTCCGACGATGCCATCGGCGCGTTGCGCGCTTTTATCCAGGGCGAATACGGGAAAAACTATGTGCCGGGCAAGCCTAATAGCTTCCGTTCGAAGAAAGGTGCCCAGGATGCCCATGAGGCGATCCGTCCGACTGCTCTTGAGTACACGCCCGACAAAGTACGGCGTTATCTGCGCCGCGATATGTTCCAACTTTATTCATTGATTTGGGACCGTTTCGTTGCCAGTCAGATGGTGCCGGCGGTGTACGATCAGACCGCTTTCGAGATTCCGGTGCACGAAGCGGTGTTCCGCGCCACCGGGCAACAGATTAAGTTCGACGGCTTCATGAAAGTCTATATTGAAGGTCGCGACGAACGAGCCGGTCAGAACAACGATGACGACGAAGAGGAGACGCAGGAACTTGACGGCGTACTACCGGATTTGCACAAGGGCGATGCGCTCACGCTTCAGGCGATGGAGCCGCG
>DASSGE010000760.1:0-5682 GCA_035693605.1 Binatia bacterium | reverse complement strand
CATGATTCCACTCGGTGAGTTCAAGGGTTCAATCGGAACTCGGGCGATTGGACTTTTAAACCCTTGAACCTTGAACCGCTGTTATCTCTTATCCACCGGCACGAAGGGCCGTGGTGCCGGGCCGATGTAGTCGGCGTTGGGGCGGATCAAGCGATTGTCGGCGCGTTGCTCGAAAATATGCGCGGCCCAGCCGGTGATGCGCGAGACCACGAACAGCGGCGTGAACATCGCCGTTGGGATGCCGCACAAGCGATACGCGCTGGCGCTATAGAAATCCAGATTGGGAAACATCTTCTTTTCGCGCCGCATGATCTGTTCGATGCGCTCGGAAACCGTGTAGAGCGTCATATCGCCAGCGGCCTCGGCGAGCTTTTTTGACCAGTTTTTTATGACATCCGAGCGCGGATCGGCGTGTTTGTAGACGCGATGGCCGAAGCCCATGATCAATTTCTTCGCCGCGAGCATTTGCATCATGCCTTTTTCGGCGTCGTCCGGCGACGCGAACTGCTCAATCAACTCCATAGCGGCTTCGTTGGCGCCACCGTGGAGCGGTCCGCGCAAGGCGCCAATGCCGCCGGTGATCGCCGAATAGAAGTCCGCCAGCGTCGCAGTGATGGTGCGTGTGGTGAAAGTCGACGCATTGAACTCATGTTCGGCGTAGAGAATCAGCGACACGTCGATGGCACGGCGGTGCAGCTCCTCGGGCTTCTTGCCAAGCAGTAGATGGAGAAAGTGGCCGGCGGTGTCGTCGTCGTCGGTCTCGGTGACGATACGTTTGCCGCTGGTGACGAAGTGGTGCCAGTAGAGCAGCATGCCGCTGAAGCAGGCGGTGAGGCGGTTGGCGACCGCGATCTGGGTGCGGCCAGCGTTTTCCGGTTCCAAGGTGCCGAGCATAGAACAGCCCGTCCGCAGGACGTCCATCGGATGCGTGCTGGCTGGTATACGTTCAAGCACTTCCTTCAAAGTCGGGTGCAACCCGCGCAGATTGCGCAGCCGGTCCTTGTAATCATCGAGTTCTTCCTTGCTTGGCAAGCGACCGTAGAGCAGCAAATAAGCGACGTCTTCGAATGTCGAATGCGCCGCCAAGTCTTCAATCGAGTAACCGCGGTAGGTGAGGCCGACGCCTTCTTTGCCGACTGTCGAGATCGATGTCGCGCCGGCGATGACGCCTTCGAGCCCGCCGGTTTTTTTCTCTGCCATGAAAATTTCCTCCATGCTGAGAATGCTATGAATTCGACGGCCAAATCAAGCGGAGAGCATGATCTTATCCGACCTTGAACCTTGAACTTTTGAACCCTTGAACGAAAAACTCGGTTCAAGGTTCACGGGTTCAAAAGTTCAAGGTAAGATACGGAGGCAGCTGCGTTGCCTATGCCTCTTGACAGTTTGCCGCTGGATTGGATACCGCTGGTGTAATCATTTTTTAAGGAGCGCAATTTAGTCGATGCCTTTACCGCAAACATTTAAAGCGATGGTGGTTTCTGAAACGGCTGAGAAAAGTTTTGTCCGCGAGATAAAGGAGCGGGCACTGAGCGACTTGCCGGCGGGTGAGTTGATTATCGAGGTGAAGTACTCGTCCTTGAACTACAAAGATGCTCTGTCGGCCACGGGCAATAAGGGCGTGACGCGCAAGTACCCGCACACACCCGGCATCGACGCCGCCGGCATCGTCGCCAGCTCGACGACGCGAATGTTTTCGGTCGGCGATCAAGTGACCGTGACGGGATTCGATTTAGGCATGAATACTTCGGGAGGCTTTGGCCAGTATATCAGCGTGCCGGCGCTGTGGGCCGCTAAACTTCCTCAGTCGATGTCACTGCGCGACAGCATGGGTTACGGCACGGCCGGACTCACCGCGGCATTGTGCATGATCCGTTTAATGGCCAGCGGGCTGACCAAAGAATCGGGTGAAGTCCTGGTCACCGGCGCCACCGGCGGCGTCGGTTGTCTCGCCGTGGCGATTCTCGCCAAGCTAGGTTTCAATGTCGTCGCCGCGACCGGCAAGGCGGATGAAAAAGAATTTCTCTCCCAGTTAGGCGCCACGACGATCATCTCGCGCGAGGAAGCCAACGATACGTCGGGTCGGCCCTTGCAGAAAGGCCGCTGGGCCGGCGTCGTCGACACCGTCGGCGGCAACATTCTCGCCACCGCGCTCAAGAGCGCCAAATATGGCGGCTTGGTGGCGGCTTGCGGTAATGCCATGTCAGCGGAACTCAACGTCAATGTCTTTCCGTTCATTCTGCGCGGCGTCAGCTTGCTCGGCGTCGACTCGGTCGAGATCCCGATGCGCGCGCGCCAGATGGCATGGAGCAAACTCGCCGGCGAGTGGAACGTCGATCTGTCGAGCATCGTAAAAGAAGTATCTCTCGAGGAATTGAATGCCGAGATCGACAAGATCCTCAAAGGCGGCGTGCGCGGGCGCGTCGTCGTCGATTTGAGCAAGTGAAGAATCGGATGATTTGACCGCAAAGAGCGCAAGAAAGCAAAGTCGGATGTTCTTGCAGGGGCGCAGCATGCTGCGCCCCTGCGTTTAATGGAAAGGTCATCACTTGTCAGACATGATCAATAACGAATCTGCACTCGGTCATCTTCGGGTGGTCGAGCTGGGCGATATTCCGGCATCCTACGCGACGCGGCAATTGGCCGATCTTGGCGCAGATGTCATCAAGAGCGAACCGCCGGGCGGCGATCCCAATCGGCTGCTGCCGCCGTTCGCCGGCAACATCGAGCATCCTGAGCGCAGCTTGACGTTCATCCATGCCAACGCCAATAAACGCAGCATCGTGCTCGACCTCGAGTGTGAATCGGATCGGGAAGCGTTCGCCAGATTGCTCGGCTCGGCGCAGCTCCTGGTCGAAGCGACGCCATGGGGATTTCTCGAAAAATTCGGATTCACCGACGCCTCGTTCCGCGAACGATTCGCCAACCTGGCCATTGTTTCGATTACGCCGTTCGGCCGCACCGGGCCTTACCGCCAATACAAAGGAAGCGATGCCATTGCCAACGCCACCGGCGGATTTCTTTATGGACAGGGCGACAACAACAAAGGGCAATGCACGGCGCCGAGTCATTTAGCGTATCAAATGGCTGGAACCATGGCGGCCATGTTGGGACTCGCCGCGGTGCGCCACGCGCGGGTCACCGGCGCAGGGCAGCGCATCGATATGTCGCTGCAGGAAGCGCTGACTTTCTGCAATAGCAGCAGCGTGGCGCGCTACTCCCGGGAAAATCGCCTGGAGCGGCGCCCCGGCGGCAAAGCCTACGGCGGCGCGGGAACCAATATTTACCGCTGCAAAGACGGCCGCTATGTCCACTTCACCACCAACATGCCGCATATGTGGAAGGAGTTCGCGCAGAATTGGATGACCAGCAAAACGCTCGCTGGGCCGGAGTGGGAGAACCCGCGCTATCGCGACGAACATTCCGAGGAAGTCGCGCAGGCATTCGCCGAATTCATCGGCCAGTTCGATGCAGATGAATTCGCCAATCAAGCACAGGCGCGTCATCTCGCCGCCGCGCCGCTCAATACCATCGGCCAATTCGTCAATTGCGAGCAGAACGCCACCCGCCAGTGGTTGCAGGAACTCGATCATCCGGTGATCGGCAAATACAAAGCGCCGGGCGCGCCGATGCGGCTATCGCTGACGCCGATGCGTGTGCGCCGGCCAGCGCCGCTGCTCGATCAGCATCGAAACGAGATCTTGCTTGAACTTGAAAAATTGCCAATTAACAACTTGAAAATAAAAGACGTGCAAGCGCACCAGCCGATGCTCGCCGGCTTGCGGATGGCCGATCTGACGCAGCAATATGCCGGGCCATTGGGCACAGAATTGCTGGCCTATTACGGCATGGAAGTCGTGAAGATCGAGACCGGCACGATTCCGAGCAAAGAGCGCGAAGCGGCGGTGCATGCATGCATGAATCGGGCGAAGCTCGGCGCTACCCTCAATTTGCGCCATGCGGAGGGTAAAGAGTTGTTCCGACAGCTAGTCGCCAAATCCGATGTCGTGGTTGATAATTTCAGTTCCGGCGTCGTCGAACGTCTGGGCTTTTCCTACGAAGTCTTGCAGCAGATCAATCCCGGCATCGTCCAGGCCGTCATGCCGGGTTGGGGATTGACTGGCCCGCTCAAGAGTTGGGTGGCGTGGGGCTGGCAGCTCTTGGCTTACACAGGCATCATGAGGCTCTGGGGTTATCCCGACTCGCCGATGGAGACCCGCTGCAAGATCGCCTGGCCCGATCGTGTCGGTTCGGTAACCATGGCTCTCGGTGTGCTGGCGGCGCTGGAGTATCAAGCACGCACGGGCAGAGGCCAGTTCATCGAGGCCGGCATGCTCGAAGCCCAGGGCGCGATGATGGGACCGGCGATACTTGACTATACCGTCAACGGCAACGAATGGGATGCCATGGGTTATGAAGAAACGCTCGGCGCGCCTTACGCGCCATACGGCGTTTATCCGTGCGCCGGCGAAGACAACTGGATTATCGTCGCATGCGCCAGTGATCGAGAATGGCAGAGCATGGTGCAGTTGATCGGCAAAAATTCTTGGGCCGCTGACGCTAAGTTCGCCGACAAAACTGGCCGCAAGGAACATCGCGCCGAGCTTGACCGAAAGCTTTATGACTGGATGCGTAAGTGGACGCCCAAGCAAGCTTTTCGATTACTTCAAGAAGCCGGTGTTGCAGCTGGTATTCCGTCATCGGGCGAAGACTTGTTTCACGATATTCACTTGCGTGCTCGCGGCCACATTGTTGAGACCGATGCACAGCCCTGGGGTAAGATTACCCATCATGGCTTGCCCGGCATTCCGACTCTGTCCAAAGCCGACGCGGCGCGGCCGGCACCGTGGATCGGCGTCAATAACGATGAGGTATTTGGCAAGATACTTGGCTTGAGTGCAGCGAGGATTGAGGAGTTAAAGAAATCGGAAGCGATTAAGTAGCCTCGCACGAGTTATAGCGAATTCAATGGATCGGACCGATATATTAGATGTAAACGCCCATACGTTGCGACCGAGCGGTGACGATCGCAATTTCGCAGTTTCTAAGTAGCAACATTTCTCTAAGTTACCCGGTGGTTTTGAGTCGACGCGGCGGGTTTGTCGCTACAACGGCTTGGTTACCGTAAGGTAGAGAACCAATAGAATGCAGACGAGTGCAACAAGGACGAGCACCGGAACGACTTTTTTATCCGGGTCAAAGCTGCCGAACTGGCAGAACAATAATGCAACAACCGCCACGCTCAACAACAGCCAATGCGAGGCCAAGGCAGAGAGAAATTCGCGTAGATTCTCCATTTACGACAGTTTGATACTGCCCGTCGATCGAATCAACCAGGGTTTTCGATATTCCTAGCGCGTGACGCATCCTCATGGAAATCGTGTACGGAATTAACGCGCGGCGGATAGGTTTTTAATGAACCCTGTCTTATCTAGCTCGGTGATGAAGCTCGGGTCCATGAACGCTTCGGGTTTGTGCTGCCAAATCTCCGGCCGTTGGGCCGCGACATACTCATAGGTGGGCTGCAAGCCTTGCGTGATCGGGTAAGGCACATTGATGAATTCTTTACGGTAAATCTCGTAGGAACCATCGAGCAGCTCGCGGTCGCCGGTTTTAAGATACTTGCTCAAGACTTTGATGCTGAAATCTTTGTTCACTTTGAGCAAATGAATCGCTTCGACA
>DASSGE010000759.1:0-4889 GCA_035693605.1 Binatia bacterium | reverse complement strand
TGGCGAAAATTTTTGTGTTATTTGTTAACTGAAAACAATCTCTCACACTCGATCATTTCCCAGTTTTTTCTCGGGGTCGGGGCTCGGGTTTATTCGCTCCGATTAACCGATCAATTCCAGTCAGGAAAGCGCTGGCACTCTGCAACTGTTTAGTTGCCCGATTCATTGGTGCGCGAAAGCAGCTCACGGGCCTGGGCTACGCCTCTCTCTAGATTGCATCGAGCTTACGGCACGCATGGGGATGCTGCGTGCGCGGAAGCGGGGTGCGCCAAGCGAAGGCTATCCGTACGATCTACCGATTCCTGCATTCTCACAGTCAATCCCAAGCGCGGGACGCGTAGCACTGCATTGTTCCAGTGTTACGACGGAATTTGTGCGTGTAGGGCGGCGAAACTACCGAGTTCGGCGGCTTTGGCGTGGCACGACTTCTGCTGTGACTGGCACAGGGACGAGCGTCGTACAATGGCGCTCGCTCGGTGTCGCTCAGCGGATTATGTGCTCGGCGAAGAAAGGAAACCAAGTTTATGGTGACTTTGCGCGAAACGGAATTTCGAAAACTCCACGAGAAAGTAAGGCTTCTACGTCTCATTGCGATCTTTCCGATACTAGCTTTAAGCGGATGCGAAATGATTGGCGATATTTTTCAGGCCGGAGTCTGGGTCGGTGTACTTCTGGTTGTCGGCGTGATTGCACTCATGGTCTGGATGTTTTCGAGATCCAAAGTGTAGGCGCGACAAAAGCGAGCTGACTAAAATCCCAGGGCCATCGGGTGCTGCCGAGGCAATGCCATGAGTGCGGAATTAATCAACGAACTGAGAGCCTACAAGCAAAGCTCCATCGATTGTCATCCGATCTTTGCACGTCTCGCTTGCGGCGACTTCACGCGATGTCATTATCTTGCGTACCTTAGAGAAACCTATCACCTGGTAAAACATACTGCTAAATACTTGACGCTCGCTGCCAATCGAGTTGCGGCAAATGACGATCGTCTGTCAGCTTATTTTCGTAAATTTAGCTCGGAAGAAACCGGTCATGAACGGCTATGCGTCAAAGACATTATTGCGTTGGGAGAAAGTCCGGACTTGATCCTGTCAGGAGATGCGAACGCCGGAGCGTGGGGAATAGTGACTCAGTGTTATTATTGGGCCGCCCACGGCAATCCCCGCGCTCTCCTTGGCGATGCATTCGCTACTGAAGAGTTGGGTGTCGCGAGTGGCATCGAAGCAGCGAGACTTCTCGAGACGCACTATAACATCCCGCGCGAAGCAACCAATTTTCTCCGGGTCCACGGAAGCGAAGATCAGGAACATCTACAAGCGGCGGCCCGAGTCATCGAGTGGTACGCGGGAGATCGCGAACACTACGCTGACATACATTATGCTACTAAAATGACCTACCGCTACTACGGTCAGTTATTCAGCGATGTTTTGGAACTGGGCGACGCTTGGAGTGCGCAAATCAATCGCTCGCAACCCATGCCCGGCAAAAACCACGACGCTGAATAATAAGCGGTCAAATAAATCAGGGGTGATATTCATCCCAAAAGACTTGCCAAAGTCGCATCCGGGTTTACCAACGCCAGGCTGCTCACTACCACAGTAAAGGAAACCTCCGACCTGCGGCAGGCACCATGACTGCCGATGCTGTGTATGTTCATGCGTTGAGTGTGTCAGCCTCAACTGCTGAAGAAAGCAACGTGCCTCGATAAACGTGCCCACCGGTCGGTCTGACTTGGCTTGCGCCGCTCGCTTCTAATAAAATCTGATTGTTTACGAAAGCTTTTCCTGCTCTCCGCGATGTGGTTTTGGCATAGTTGCTGCGTAATTTTTGCTGGTAATAAAATCAGTATTCCCGAACTCCTCTTCGTATCGCGACGGCCGGTGGGTGAAGTGTTGATTTGTTTGAAGTGAATAAGCCCGGAAAAGACATTCATGAGTTGGTTTATAATTAGCAGTGAAGTGAACTCCATACAAAATTACCGCTACAGGCGAAGGATTGTCCATAAGGGTTTGACCGTCTTACGCGATGCAGCGGTGACCTGCGGACTTATTCTATTTGTGTTGACTAATTGTGCCTCGGCGGCGCAGCGATCCAAGGTTCGACGAACCGATACCGCGACAAGCTGTCCCATGGGTCCACTGCGAGTGGAATCGGTTAACCCGCGTTACTTTGTCGATGGTTGCGGCGATGCAGTTTACCTTACAGGTTCACACACGCATCTGTCCTTCAAAGATGGTGGTGACCGTCCTTTAGAGATTACTCCGTTTGATTATAAAAAATATTTGGATTTGTTGGAGTCCCATGGGCATAATTTTATGAGAATGTGGTCCGGTTGGGAGCTTTCGATGTTCGAACCGCTGCCGTGGAAAAGAACCGGCCCCGGAACGGCACTGGACGGAAAACCGAAATTCGATCTGACACAGCTCGATGAATCCTACTTTGAGCGGTTGCGGGCGCGAGTTACTGCGGCAGGTGATAGGAAGATCTATGTTTCCGTCATGCTTTTTGAAGGCTGGTTGTTGCGCTTTGTTGCCGATTCGGCCGCTCAGCATCCTTTCAATCAGGCCAACAATATTAGCGGTATCGATGCGGATGCGAACCGCGACGGAACCATCATCGAAGCGCATACGTTGAACAATCCCGCGGTCATTGCGATTCAAGAAACTTACGTGAAAAAAGTGCTTGATACCCTGAGCGACTTAGACAACGTGCTTTACGAGATCGCCAATGAAAGTGCTTTTCCCGAATCGGTGAAATGGCAATACCACATGATCGATTTCATTAAAAAATATCAAGCGACCAAGCCCAAACAACATCCCGTCGGAATGACTTCCGCCGGTTTCAGTTCTACGTATGATGATTTGGCGGAGCTATCGAACAGTCGCGCCGATTGGATTTCGCCAGGAAGGCCGGCTTTTCTCGCCTATGATTATCTCGAGAATCCGCCTGTGGCCGATGGTTCCAAAGTGATAATTTCGGATAGTGATCACCTAGCCCGCGAATTGAACGGCCCGTCATGGATATGGAAAAGCATGACGCGCGGTCTCAACCCGATTTTCATGGATGGTTATCCGCCGCTCGATAGCTTGGCGGCGGGCGACGTAACCGCAATCAGGAAAAATTTGGGTTACGCACGCATTTACGCGAATAAATCAAATTTGCTTTCGATGAATCCACGAGCCGATTTGGCGTCGACCACGTATGCTCTTGCCAATCCCGGTTCAGAGTATTTGGTGTTCCAGCCGGCGTCCGGTCCGGTCACCGTTACGTTGCAAAGTGGCCAGTATAATTATGAATGGTTTAATCCGGCCACAGGCGAGGTCGCGGATACTGGTTCGTTTAGCGCGCAGGCCGGGGACAAGACGTTTTCTCCGCCGTTCACGGGCAGCGCCGTGCTGTCAATTCGCTCGGATGTAACGATTTCTCGGATACCCGGCTAGGTTATGGTTTCGTTCTAACCAACTCGACCTGTTGACCGAGCCCAACAGGTAAGTGCTGCGCGGTGGATGCGGAAGGGTTCAGCGCTTGTAGCGGCTCGCACTGGTAAGCTTTAGCCTAGGACATTCCTGCGCCTCCGCCCGCCCGTGATTTTCTCGCCGAGCCTGCGCGACCGTTGCCAGGCCGCAAAAACGGCGTGATCTCCCTTGCCAATGTTAAAATATCGTGAACCGGCCGCGGCGCGCTTGATTCTCATGTCATGTGTTCGTAATGATATTGGATGGTCGAAGCCGCCCGGCGAATTGGTTGCTTTAGGCAAAGCCTCCTGTGCTTGGAGTGGTGTGTCGTTTTGTTCCGCACATCGCCGCGCGGTTTGAAAAGATCGTGAGTTCCACCAAAGCTATCCTTAGTAAGAATTGTTCGGTGCGTTTCGGAAGGCGCTGGCTTATCGGTGTTCTCTGCGTGCTAGCCGGGGTCACCGCCGCTGGTCGCGTCCTCGGTGCGGATTCCGCACGCGCTAAACGTATTTTAATGATATCCACCGGCAGCCGGTTTTCTGTAGGCTTCCCGATTGCCGAGCAAAACGCCGTCGAAAGATTGCGCCAGCTTTATAAGGGCGGCAGCTTAGAGTTCTACTCTGAATCGCTGGATATCGTTCGGTTTCCAAGCGAGAGCTACCACCGGGTTTTTCGCGATTATCTGCGTGACAAATATGCTGGAGATACTCCGGATCTGATCGTACTGATTACCGTCGGTAACCTGCACCTAGCCGAAAACCTTCTCGGTCAGCTCTTTCCGGGAACACCGGTAGTGGCGGCCGGTCTCACCGAGGAGGAATTTCCCAGCGTTATGGCGCCGAGCAGGACCAGCGCCGTTGCTCAGCGCTCCGATCCTGTGGGAACGATAAAGTTGATGCTGCAATTGCAGCCTGAAATCCGCAACCTGGTTCTTATCGGCGGCATCGCGGAAGTGGATCGTCAGGTCATGGATCGCGCGCGGCAGGCGGCGCGTAAGTTTGCTCACCGATTCGAGACCGAGGTCTGGGACCGTCGCTCGATGGCGGAGATTCTTGACGGGGTTACATCGTTGCCGCCTCAGACCGCGATTTTGTTCACTCGGATGTTTCGCGACGGCGCTGGTGGGGCGCACGTTTCTTCGCAAGCCGCTCAGTCGGTCGCGCAGGTTGCCAACGTTCCGGTCTATGTCATGAGCGATCCATCCCTCGGGACGGGTGCCGTCGGCGGCTCGGTGGCCGATGTCCCGGCTTTAGGAAAGCGCGCTGGTGAACTTGCTGAGCGCATCTTGAGTGGCGCCGAGCCCCACTCCTTGCCGTTGGAAATACTCACCAGCGGTGTGCCGATCTTCGACTGGCGTGCCTTAAAACGTTGGGGCATCAGCGAAAGCCGGCTGCCGCCCAAAAGCATCATTCGCTTTCGACCACCGTCCATATG
>DASSGE010000758.1:0-3798 GCA_035693605.1 Binatia bacterium | reverse complement strand
CGTATCTTGCCGAGTTCCGATAGAAGCAGAACCTCTTCCAGTGCGGTGAACGGGATAATTAAGTTGTCTTTCCCGCGTTTGATAGAGTCAAATATTTTCAGCGCCCGACGGCCGAGACGGTTTCTTTTTCCGGTGATGTGGTAGACAAAGGGGTGCGTGTCGGTAACGAACGTCATGAGAATTTCTTGAGTGCGGCTTCCATGCGCGACTTTCGCAGCTCGCGGATGGCCTCGCCGATATCGCCAACTGCCGTGGCGATTCCTTCAAGATTCAAAATCCGTTTCCCCCGAATGGTTTTCAAATACTTCGAGGTCCCCGAGATTTCGCGATATCGGTCAACGCCGATAATAACCGCAACCGGTTTGTGCCGCTTGGAAACCACGTAAGTGTCGCCGTTCTCGGCGACTCGGTCCACGATCTCACTAAGCTTGGACCGAGCTTGCACGAACGAGATGGTTCTTTCTTTACCCATCGAATTCTCCTTGTGTACACAAGAAATGTACACCAAAAGGACCCATCGATCAATTTATTGGGGGTTGACATCAGCAAGGCGGTTGGCGCAAATAGGGCGCATAACACAAGGAGGTCTTTATGGGACTGCTTAAAATCAAAGGCGTGACGCATTGGTCGATTCCGGTGAACAATTTGGACGAGTCGGAAAAATTCTACGGCGATCTGTTAGGGCTCAAGCATCTCGGCCGGCTCGGCAATTCGGGAATGTCTTGTTTTAACGTCGGCGATCACAACATTTTGCTCTGCGAGCGTTCGAAGGACGTCGACAAGGCCCATGTCGAGGAGCGCAATGTGCATCATTCGTTCACGGTGGCGCCGGAGACGATTCCGCAGGCGTGCAAGCTGTTCAAGGAAAAGAACGTAAAGATCGACGAATTGTATTACCGCAAGGGCGGCTACTTCCCGGGGCGCGAGCTGTACTTCTTCGATCCCAGCGGTAATCGCTTGGAACTGCGCGATCCAACTTGGAAAGCGGGAATGCCGGAGCCGAGCTTCGACGAAGTGGCGAACGGGTAATAAAAAACCCGTTTAACAGTTCAACGGTTCAAGGTTCAACCGGATAACTAGTCAGCAGCGTTGATTAGTCTAGTTTGAAATAGAAACGGCTTGAACGATTCGAATTACTCGTATCGGTCAAGCCGTTTTCGTTAGTGGCCTGTCGTTTACTTTTTAATCGGGTCGGGCACGCCGGGCAGTTTGGTTTTTTCGTTGTAGTATTCTGCGGAAAACTCCGGTTTGCGCCGTTCGGCGAAAGCGGCTGAGCCTTCGTCGTAGTCTTTGCTGTTGCGCAGGTGGGCGTAGAATTCCCGATGCACTTCGAACCCCTTTTCCCAGCCCTGGAGCTCGTAAAGAAACTTGTCCTCGATAAATTCGATGGTATGTTGCGCAATCAGGCGGCCATTGCGGTTGATGGTAGTCGCCAGCTCAACGCAGTCGTCGAGCAGCTTGTCCGGCTCGCAGATCTTTTGCACAAGACCCAAGCGAAACGCGGTATCGGCGTCGACCATTTGGCCGGTGAGAGCGAACCAATAGGCCCAGCCTGACGGCAACTGAGCGACGTAGCTCGGCCATGCGGCCAAATGGGACCAGCGCACTTCGGAGCAGCCGAATTTCGATTGCGGCACGCAATAGCGAATATGGCAGGAGAGTGCCAAGCTGAAGCCGCCGCCGACCGCGTAGCCATTGATGGCGGCGATGATCGGTTTGTGCATTTGCAGCGGGCGCAGGCTCGAATAGCCGCGCGGTCCGGAGCGCGGTCCGGTCATTTCGCCTCTGGCGAACGCGATGTTTTCTTTCAAGTCGCCGCCGACGCAAAACGCGTCCGCGCTACCGGTCAAAATGATCGACCAGACATCGTCGTCGGCTTTGGCTTTCTGCCAAGCTCCATCCAGCGCCCAGTAAAGATCGCGGCTGATGGCATTTTTCTTCTCCGGGCGATTGAGTTTGATGATCGCGATATGCGGATCGCGTTTCTCGTAAATACATAGGGGTCCTGGTTCGGCCATGTGTTCCTCCTGTTAGAAATGGATAATTTGAAAATGGATAATTTCGGACGGGTTTCAAGCAATTTCGGCTTTCTTCCTCAATTTTCAACTATCCATTATCAATTGTTAATAAAGCACCTTCTCTTCGTCCAACTTCTTGATTTCTTCGTCGCTCAGTCCAAGCAACCTGCGGGCGATCTCGTGGGTGTGTTCGCCCATGAGCGGTGCGACACCGCGCACCTTGCCCGGGGTTAACGACATGCGCATGGGGACATTTTCGGTCACGACATCGCCGGCTTCGGGCTCGGTCATGTTGACTAGAAAGCCGGTAGCGGCATACTGCTTGTCGTTTTTGAATTGATCCTCGACATCTTGCACTACGGCAGCGCAGACATCGACGCTTTGAACCAATTCCATCACTTCATAAGGATCATGCTGCAGCGTCCAGCTGGTGACCCACTTGTCGAGTTCGTCTTTGTGGCGCACGCGCTGCCAGTGGGTGGCAAAATTGGCGCTGCGCTTAAGTCCGGATTTTTCCAAAAGACTGGCGAAGCGATCCCATTCGTCTTGCGTGTAGGCTGCGATCACACACCAGCGGTCATTGCCTTTGCATTGATATGGGCCGTAGGGCGATGCCACCAGGCTGCGGTTGCCTTCGGGCTGGGGTTCGCGTTTGTTGACGGTGTATTCCAAATATCTCGGACCAAGCAGGGCGGCGCCGATTTCTTGCTGGGCGTTGTCGATCCATTGGCCGCGGCCGGTTTTTTTGCGTTGAATCAAAGCAAGTACGACGCCGAAAGCGCCGGTGACGCCGCCCATAAAATCGGGATGCTGCGTGCGCGGCTCGGCCGTGGCTGTGGTTGCGCCGGGGTAATTCCACAAATAGGTCGTGGCCATGGTGTTGCCGACGTTGGGACCGTAGGTCAAGTCGGCGGCGTGCGGGCCGGAGCAGCCCATGCCTTTGACGCGGATCAAGATCATGCGCGGATTGATCATCTGCAGATCGGGCCAGTCGAGGCCCCACTTCTCCAGGATACCCAGGCCGAAGTTTTCGACTAAGACGTCGGATTTTTTCACCAACTCTTTGACCAGCTCGCGACCCTTGGGTGTCGACATGTTGACGGTGAAGGACTTCTTGCCGCGTTGCAGTTTCATGAAGTCGGGCTTCTTGTTCCACAGCTTGGGGTCTTCGCCGCGATGCCCGTCGCCGCGCAAACGGGTCTCGCAGCGGATCACTTCCGCGCCGAACTCGCAAAGCACCCGGGCAACGGTAGGGCCGGCGGCGCCGGTGGTCAATTCGATAACGCGAATTCCTTCGAGGGGTAGCTGGCTCATGCTCAATGCTCCTAGCTTTAGCAAATATTAGAGACGCGGGAGTATTGGAGTGATGGAGTAACGGAGTGTTGCTTGGGTCCGGAACCCATTACTCCAGTTCCCCATTACTCCATCACTCCGACCTCAGATCACTCCCTCGGCTTGCAGGGCGACCAGGTCGTCGCTGTTCATGCCGAGATCGCCCATGTAGATTTCCTGGTTGTGCTCGCCCAATAGCGGCGCGGGGCGGTAGATATTTCCGGGAGTTTCCATCAGGCGCGGTACGGGGCCGAACTGTTTGTACTTACCGATGACCGGATGGTCCATGTCGACGAACAGGCCGCGCGCTTTGGTTTGCTCCATCTCGATGAATTCACCGGCGGTATTGATCGGTGTGACGGCGATGCGGCGTTTCTGGCCTTGCTCGTAAAGTTCTTCCTTGGTGTGTTTGGCGCAGAACTCGGCAATGGCGCCAACGACTATGTCG
>DASSGE010000757.1:0-2989 GCA_035693605.1 Binatia bacterium | reverse complement strand
GCGCTCCATCGGATAGGCTTCATACTCGCAGACGAACATCGCGTCCTTGGGCGCTTCGCAGACGAGTCGGGTTTCGCTGCGCAGATTTCGGTGGCACTGGGTGCGCTCGCCGGGCATGAGGATCTGCGCGTTCATCCAGATCGGGAAGTTCTTGGCTTCAATGCCGACCACCGAACGCATTCCGGTCATTCCGTCGGGGCCGACCGTGACGATTTCGCCGGAGCGCTGCAAGCCGCGATAAATCCCATCCCACCTCCAGTGCGCCGCGGTCTTGCCCTCGCGCGGGGTGACGCGCTTATCACGTTTTAATCCCGCGCCGACTAAATAGTGCTCTCCCAAGAATCGCTCGAGATCTTCGTGAGTCGTGCCGACGTCGCTCATACTTTGTTCTCCCTCAGCTGCTTTCGCACCTGCGAGGCCCTTGGAACGATTGGAACTGCTGGAACCGCTGGAACGCGTTTCAATCTCCAATGCTTCCAATCGTTCCGTATCGCTCAATCGTTTAGGTGAAAGTACCTTACGCAATTATCCACCAGCATGGCGCGTAGCTCGTGCTCCGGCACACCGGCGAAGTCTTCCGCCAAATATTTTTGCGAGTTGGGGTAATCGCTCGCGGCATGGGCGAAGTCTGTGCCCCACATGAGTTTGTCGTAGCCGATACTATCGCGCCGTTTGATTCCGACCGGATCGCGCAGAAAGCCCCAGTAGTTGCGATCCTTCAGGTATTCGCTCGGCAAGCGATCCAATTTCGGTAGTCCCCAGGCGTCATGAATCATGCCCATATAACGTTGATAATGATCGTCGACCTGCCATAAGCCGTATTCCAACCAGCCGATCATGGTCTCGGCCCAGTAAAATTCGAGCTTGGGAAAACGATCCCAAACGCCGGCGAAGGCCATCTGCAACGGCGCAGTCATCGCGTCATTGGTGAACCGTGTAAAGAATTTGAATGCCTCTTTCTGATGCACATCGTGGCCGGGATCCTTGGCATAGAGATAATCCGGCTGACCTTTGCCCGAACCCATATTGCCGTTGTTGTGATTGGTGAGCGCCATGCGCATGTCGATGGCGGCAGCCCAGAAATTATCGTCTTCGGCGGTGGGATAACTCTTGCCACTGGGATACCGGTCGAGCTTAACGCCTTTCATGCCGAGCTTGGCGCAGTGTTCCATTTCCTTGATGGCATCGTCGACGCCGGTGGTGGGCATAGTGCCCATACAAACCAAGCGATCGGGAGCCGGCGCCATATATTCTTCGCCGAGAAATTCATTGTAGGCGCGGATGCAATCGCGATAAAAATCGTCGTCGGCAGTTTGCCGCAATACAAAAGTAATCTGCGAAAACAAAATCTCGCAATCGATACCGTCCTGAACTTGTTCCTCTAACCGTTGTTGCGGTGAGCCGGTGCCGGCGCAGGTCTCGAATGTCGGTACTTGCTTGGCCAAATCGGTATGGGCGACGCGTACGCTGCGCGTGATGCCGATGGTATTGGGTTTACCGCCATCGATCACCACCGCGTCGGAACCGTTGGGCATTTTGACGCGTTTGGGCGCCCGCTCGCGATACTTTGGCTGAACCCGGTCGCGCCAGATGTCGGGGTTCAAATCGATATGGCCGTCGCCCGAGATGCACATATACTGCCTTGCCATGTGAGAAATCCTTTCGCCTACTTGGTGTTGAAATTTTTATGCAGTTTGGCGCAGGGAGTCAAGCAAAGGGGACAGGCATGAGACGCGAGGCTTGAGGCATGAGTTACTCTGGTTCGGAGCGAAACTGATCATCTTGCTTACTCACGACTTGCTTCATTGCACTGAACCGCGCTGTCGATATATGTTGCGTCGATGACTGAAAGGAGCTTTGCATGGCCAATCCGAAGTTGCGCTTTTATTTTCGCGAGCCGACTATCGACACCAATATTCCGATCACCGACGGCACGGTCAAGATCGAGGGCTTCGACTGGGAGTTTGTGCCGACTGAGGAGGAGTGTGATGCATGGGATTGCGGTTTCGCTGCACGCGTGCGCGCCTATGCCAAGGGCGAGCCGCATACTTCGATCCCGGCATTTCCCAACCGCAAGTTCCGCCTGGCCTATATTTACGTCAACAGTAAAACCGGCATCGAGTCGGCGAAAGGTTTGGAAGGGCGCCGCGTCGGCATTATGCAGTGGGACAATACTGCCGGTGTCTGGGCGCGCGGTGCGCTGCAACATTATTACGGCGTCGATTTGAGGAAGATCAACTGGTGCTCGCCGCGGGCGAAAAAGATGGCGGTGGCCGAAGGGATTCGCATCGAGCAAATAAATTCCGATGACGATCCGGATCTGCTGCTCGACAATATGCTCTGCGACGGCAAGATCGACGCGGTCATCGGTCCCAACGTATTGCCGTCGATCACCGCGCGCGATCCGCGCACGCGCCGGCTGTTTCGGGATTATCGCGGAGAAGAGCAGGAGTATTACCGCAAGACGAAGATTTTTCCGACCAGCCATATCGTGACGTTGAAGCAGGCGTTCGTCGACAAACATGCCAACGCGCCGGTGGCGTTGCTGAAAGCCTTCCGCAAATCTCGTGACGTCGCATTCGATCGGCTGATCGGTCCCGACCCGCAAGTGATCGCCTATTCCTGGATCGCCGCCGCAGTCGCCGAACAGCGCGAGCTGATGGGTGATGACTATTGGGCTTACAACATAGCCAACAACGTCAAAGAGCTGGAAGCGATGACCCAGTATGCCCATGAACAGGGCCTGTCGCCGACGCGCATCGACTACCGGACATTTTTTCATGCGGAAGCGGCGGCGCTGCCGGGAGTGTGAAATCCAATTCACGGGTTTTAGAGAGCAATCAAAACCGGTGAGGGACGTAGCTCAAAGAGGAAGCCTATGGATTGATTCGCAGCTGATCAAACTTGCCCTGCGGGGCCATCTCGAGAACTGAAGATAGCTGATGATAAACGTCATGACGCCTATAACAACAACGTAATGACGACGAGC
>DASSGE010000756.1:0-4279 GCA_035693605.1 Binatia bacterium | reverse complement strand
CAGGATGCTTGCGTGATCGAAAGCGCCGGCGCGATTCAAAATCGCACGAAGGAACATCTGGTGACCTCGGATAAAGCCATCGTCGCAGCGCGCAAGTTGCTGCTCAAGGGGATTCAGGACGTCAAAGAAGGGCGCGATCCCATGCATGTCGTGCGCGATCCCGACGCGAACAACTTTTCGCATCTTGCGGTGATTTCAGAAGTCGCGCCGAAAGCGGCGGATATTCGAGCCATCGTGCAGGAAAAGATTAGGCGGCAGAGCGCGTTGAGTTGATGATTGCTTCGTGCGTGCCCTCGTCCCGTCCCTCTCCCACTTCGTGGGCGAGGTTGAAGAGGCCGAAAGAAGAGCATGAGTGAAATTCTACGTTTGGGCATGGCCGGTCTCGGCGTGGCGAGCACGCAGATTCTGCCGCCTATTGCCAAGCTGCCGTTTATCAAAATCACCGCCGCCGCGGACATGCGCGCCGATGCGGTGGCGAAGTTCCGCGAGCAATATCAGGCCGAAGGTTACACCAGCGTCGAAGAGTTATGCGCCAGTCCCAACGTCGACGCGGTTTACATCGCTACGCCCAATTCGCTCCACGCCGAGCACGCGATCGTCGCCGCCAGGCATAAAAAGCATATTATCGTCGAAAAACCCATGGCGATGAACCTGGCCGAGTGCGACGCCATGAACGAAGCGGCGGATCGGTATGGTGTCAAACTGCTCTGCGGCCACACGCACAGCTTCGATCCGCCGATCCGCAAAATTCGCGAAATCGTCAAAAGTGGCGAGTTGGGCAAGCTGTGCATGATCAACACTTGGAACTACAACGAGTTCATGTACCGGCCGCGCATGAAGCATGAGCTGGCGATGACCCGAGGGGTCGTGCTCAATCAGGGACCGCATCATGTCGACATCGTACGGCTGATCGGCGGCGGCATGGTGCGCAGCGTGCGCGCCATGACCGGCGTGTGGGATGCGGCGCGGCAGTGGGAAGGCAGCTACACTTGCTATCTCGAATTCGAGGACGGCACGCCGGCGACCCTGGTCTACAGCGGCTATGGGTTCTTCGACACCGCGGAACTTTTCAATTGGGTCGGCGAGGGCGGCCAGCATCGCGCGCCGGGGACCAACCTCTCGGTGCGCGCCAAACTCCGTGAAGTGCGGACGGCCGAAGAAGAAGAGCAGCTAAAAGAGGGCATGCGCTTCGGCGGCAAACGCGAGGGTGAGTTCAGCCACGTCTGGAGCGGCGAGCGCAAACAGCCGTTCTTCGGCCACACGGTGGTGAGTTGTCAGAAGGGCGACATTCGCCAAACTCCCGATGGTTTGAAGATTTACGGCGAGACCGCGCAGCGCGAAATCAATTTGCCGGCGGGCAGCCGCGGTCGCGAGGCGGAAGTCGAGGAACTTTACGATGCCGTGGTGAAGGGGCGGCCGGTGTTTCACGGCGGCCGTTGGGGAGCGGCAACCCTGGAAGTTTGTTTGGCGATGCTGGAGTCGGCAAAACAACGCAAAGAGATTATACTGTCGCATCAGGTGCCAAGCCCGGAGTAGGATGGGATGGTTCAACGGTTCAAGCTTCAAAGTTCAAGGTCGGAATCGGAGCGATTCTCGATGCGGCATCGGTTAGCAGTCTATGGACTAATTCTGCATTTTTTGTCGAGCGGCTTTTCTCATGCCGCCGAGTCCAAGCCGGCTTGGCAGGCCGAGTGGGAGCGTACGGTCAAAGCCGCCGAGGACGAAGGGCAGTTGACCGTCTATATCGCCGGCTATGGCGCATTAATAGATTCGGGGGTGTTTCAGAAGACCTATCCGAAAATCAAGGTAACCAGCGTCACCGGCTCGGGGACGCAGCTGGCGCCGCGCATCGTCGCCGAGCGGCGCGCCGAAAAATATCTCGCCGACGTTTACAGCGGTGGCGGTGGGTCGCTGTATCAAAACCTCTATCTCGGCAAAATGCTCGATCCGATCAAGCCGGCGCTGATCTTGCCGGAAGTCGTCGATCCGACTAAATGGTGGGAAGGGAAACAAAAGTATGTCGACCGCGAGGGGCGTTACATCATTGTTTATGAAGCTAACGTGGCCGCCGGGGCGAGTCCGGCTTACAACACCAATCTGATCAACCCCAAAGACTACAAATCCGTGTGGGACTTTCTAAACCCCAAACTAAAAGGCAAGATCGTATCACCCGACATCAGGCGCGTGCGCGGTTCCGGACCATCGTTTCAGTATCTTTATTATCATGCCGACCTTGGCCCAGAGTTTATGCGCCGGTTTTACAGTGAGATGGATGTGACGCTGACCGCCGATCTGCGCCAGGCTATGGATTGGCTCTCGGCGGGCAAGTTTGCGTTGTCGATGCCGACGCAAAGTTCTTCGACCGCTAAAGCCAAGGCTCAGGGGTTGCCTGTGGACGAATTCGATCCGCATCACTTTAAAGAGGGCCCGACCATCTCCGTGGCGTTTGGCCAACTTGCATTGATGAATCGCGCGCCCCATCCCAACGCAGCCAAAGTATTTGTCAATTGGCTGCTGTCGCGCGAAGGGCAAAGCGCCTTCCAGCGTATTATCAGCACGCCGGGAGAAGCTAAGAACTCGCGACGCATCGACGTGCCCAAAGATCACATTCCGATCGCGGAACGGCGCATCGACGGGGCAAAATATTTTGATCCCGACGACGTCGGTAGCAGAGATCTAACTCCGATAACCAAGTTGATGGACGAGATTTTTGCCGGTAAGAAATGACCGAGCACGTCGCCCATAATATTGGGCGTCTCGGTGCGACGATGTTTATGGAGGAATAGAAAATGATTACTGCCGAAGAAAATGAAATGCTGACCAGAGTGGGTCCCGGCACGCCGGCGGGCGAATTGCTGCGCCGCTATTGGCATCCGGTCGCAATTGCCGCGGACTTGACGGCGGAAAATCCGACCAAGTTTCTGCGCATCCTCGGCGAGGACCTGGTGCTATTCGTGACTCCGGCGGGCGAGGCAGGGCTATTGCACGATCGCTGTCCCCATCGCGGCGTGTCACTCTCCTACGGGCGCGTCGAAGAGCGCGGCATCGCCTGCGCGTACCATGGCTGGCTTTTCGATACCAAAGGTAATTGTCTTGAAACCCCGGCGGAACCGCCGGAAAGCAAATTTTGCCTTACGGTCAAGCACAAGGCCTATCCGGTAAAAAAACTCGCCGGCCTTTATTGGACCTATATGGGACCGCTGCCGGCGCCGGAAATGCCCAAGTACGATGTCTGGGCGCGCACCGATGGATGGCACTGGCTGCGCGCCTTGCCGCAGCTCGACTGCAATTGGCTGCAGGCGATGGAAAATTCCGTCGACACGGCGCATTTGCATATTCTCCATCAGGAGCTGGTGACGGACGGTTTCAAAGTCGAGAGCACGACCCGCGGCACCATCGACAACCTGGACGAGTACGAAGTCAAGGAATTCGAGCATGGATTCATCAAACGACGGGTTTTCAAGGACGGCAAGATCGAGGAACATCCGCTGCTATTTCCGACGGTGCTGCGCCAAGCCAACCGCACCCAGATCCGCGTGCCGATCGACGACACCCATACCTGGATCGTTTACGTGCACTTCGTGCCGGATTCAGCGGAGCCGCGTCCATCCAATGGCGAGGTGCCGGTCAACTATCGCAAGCCGTTCAAAAATCCGTTGGGCGCGCGGCATCCTGACACCAAGTATCGCCTCGACGAAGTCGATGCCCAGGATTTCATGGCCTGGGAAACCCAGGGGCCGATCCACAACCGCACCCGCGAGCGCTTGGCGGTTTCGGATCACGGCGTAGTTCTTTACCGTGGAATGCTGCTGCGCGAAATCAAGAAAGTGCAGCAGGGGCTGGAGCCGATGAACGTCTTCCGCGACCCGAACCACCCGATCATCGACACCCGGCTGGATCACTCGTTGGAGGTCGGCAAAGCGGGCTCAGTGACCTATCACGTGCCGCCGAAGCAGCAAAAAGTACTTTAGTCAAAAGCAAGAAGGGTGCAATTGGGGTTGACGGTCCTCGGCGGTCGTACGCTGATTGAATTCGATCATTGCGCGAGCGTTGCCCGCGGCTGTTTTCTCCCCAGTCAAGAGTACGGGGGCGCTACGCAACCTATTGAACGCTTGGGTAGCGCTACTCTAGGCCAATTTCTGGATCCTTAATGTTTTTCTTAATTTCGTTTCTCTCGTCGGTCTTTCTGTTTGGCTGTGCAATGGTTTCTTTCGCCGCACAGGCCAAACCCGGATGGCAGCAGGAGTGGGATAGGACCGTCGAAGCAGCCAAGAAGGAA
>DASSGE010000755.1:0-2098 GCA_035693605.1 Binatia bacterium | reverse complement strand
ACGTCGAATAGCCATCCATGATAACAGCAGCGCAAGCCGCCGTCTTCGATATAGCCCAAATGAAGTGACGTGCCGCGGTGCGGACAGCGCGCGCCGATGAGGCCTAGTTGGCCATTTTCGTCGCGAAATAAAACTAAATCTTCGCCGAGCAGTTTGCGCCGCACCGGCTTGCCTTTGAGTTCGGCGCTGAAGCCGACTGGGTGCCAATAGCGGCGCATCATCGTGCCGCACGGCGTGCCTGGGCCGACTCGGGTCAGATCGTCATTTTCTTGGGGCGTGAGTGCCATCTGCGTGTCTCCTGCTTCATGTGCGATGCTCGCGCTATGTGTAATGAACTTTTCACCACGAAGGAGGCACGGAGGACACGAAGGTTCGTGATCTTCGTGTCCTTCGTCGTGAATATTCTGAGCCTTCCCCCTGTCGCTATCTTGCGAACAATTTCAATTTCTCCGCCGGCAGCCGGATGTAAACTTGCTGCGCCGGTGCGGTGCTCTGGGTAGTCTTGAAGCGCAGCGCCTTGCCGTTCACTTTGACATCGCACACCGTCAGTTCGCCGAGAAACGTCGACGCCAACACTTCAGCGGCGAATTCATTATCCAATCCGGTTGGGGCGGTGGACAACTGTAATTCTTCGGGACGGATTGCGACGCTGACATTGTGTAAGCTGCCATCACCGACAGCACAGTTGAGCTTGCCCAAATCAGTGTCGACTTGGCCGCGGCTGCCGACCACTCCGTCTATGACATTCGTCGAACCGAGGAATTCGCAAACTTCGCGGTTCGATGGTCGATCGTAAAGCTCGCGCGGCGGCGCGCATTGCAAGACTTTGCCTTTGCTCATCACCGCGACACGGTCGGCCAGCGCCATCGCTTCGACTTGATCGTGGGTGACGTAGAGGACCGCGATACCAAATTTTTTCGATAAGTTCTTGATCTCATCGCGCACTTCTTCGCGCAGGCGCGCGTCGAGGTTGCTGAGCGGCTCGTCCATCAACAGTACCTTCGGCTCGACGGCGAGGGCGCGAGCGAGGGCGACGCGTTGCTGCTGGCCGCCGCTCAAGAACGGCGCGGGACGGTCAGCGAGGCCGCCGAGCTGTACCAGTTCGAGCGCGTTCATTACCCGTTTTTTGATGTCCGCACGCGACAGTTTGTGCGGCCCGTTGCTGAGCGGGAAGGCGACATTGTCGAACACGGTCATATGCGGCCAGACGGCGTAGGACTGGAACACCATGCCGATGCCGCGGCTTTCCGGAGCGACGAAAAAGTTGCGTTCGGCAGAGCTGACAAGCACATTGCTGATGGCGACATCGCCGCCGTCGGGTCGTTCCAAGCCAGCGACGCAGCGCAAGAGCGTCGTTTTGCCTGAACCGCTGAGCCCCAGCAGCACGAAGAATTCCTGCTCGCCGACATCCACGCTGACGCCGTCGACGGCGCGCACCGCATCGGCGCCTGACTTGTAGATTTTAAGTAAGCTTCTTACCGAAATCATTTATAGGTGTCGTCCGCTTTGTCGCCGAAGACGCGTTGCGCGTTAAATTCAAGCGCATTTTTTATCACGCTGCGGGGGATTTGCAACTCGACTAGCGCGCCCTTGCGTCAGTTGGTGGAATAGTGCAGGCGCCAATAGTAGTTCGCCCAGCCGATATACTCGTGAATAGTGGCGAACATTTTCGGCGCGACACTTTCATTGGGAAAGAAATCAAAAGGCGAAAGAGCAAATCTACCGATGGAAAAATCACCGGGTGCGGGAATCGGTTCGGGCACGCGCGCGCTAAATACCAGCATGCTGCGGGGCATGTGCATGGCCGAGGTGACCAGGAGATAGCGCTTCCAGCCGCGTTTCTTTAAAATTTTTTCGCTCTCCAAAGCATTCTCGAAAGTATCGCGGGACTTCTCTTCGCCGATGACATCATGTTTGGGCACGCCCCACTTAATAAGAAAATCGCGCGCGATCCTGTTCTCGTCCATCGCCGGGGTGAACGGATTGACATGGCCGCCGGAGATAATGATGGGTTTGGGCTGGATGCGATATAACCGCCAGGCTTCGTCGAGGCGGCGGAACATATGCTCATCGACGGACGGAAAGGGGATCAAGCCGG
>DASSGE010000754.1:0-4990 GCA_035693605.1 Binatia bacterium | reverse complement strand
AGCGAAAAAGGCATCGATCCGCAAAAAATTGTCGCCGATCTTGGCAACTATGTGAGACGGCTTGGCGCGACACAGCTGATAATCGATCCGATCACACCCTTTATCCTTCCCCCCGATCCGTCCAGTCCACCCCAGGATCAAGCGCGCTCGCTGATTCAATTGCTGCAGACCCAAATAGGCGTCACCAATCTTTTCACGGCGCAGCGCTGCCCCGACGGCGCCGTCAATACGGACGTCAGGATCGAAGAACATCTCGCCGCTGGAGTGTTCATCTTTAAAATGACCGAAAGCGCGACCGGTTGTGAGCGCACCGTGACGGTCAAGAAAATGCGCGGCGTCGCCGTCGCACCGGTGAAACACCTGTTCACGCTGCAGCAAGATCGGGGGATTGTCATCGACCGGCCCGCATCAGCGCTTCCTGGGTCATGCGAACCGACGCCGATGTTCGAATACTTCGATCCGACTCAGGGCAAAACTCACCTCAGATAAGCGCTACGACTTCCCGCAGCAGCGGTTTTCACCGTTTCCAGCGATTTTCTTGACACCTCGCCGGACGATGCTTAACTTCCACCCAAGCAGCAACTATTGGATTTCTCGGAGAGATCCCGGAAGTAACGGAAAATATATGCGTTTAGAAAAACTAACCACCAAATCTCAGGAAGCATTGCGCGAGGCCCAATCGCTAGCGGACAAGCGCAACCACCAGGCCCTCGACGTCGAGCACTTGCTTTTCGCACTTTTAGGCCAAAAGGAAGGCGTGGTCTTATCGCTGCTGCAGAAACTCGGCGTGCCGCTGACTCAACTCACCGACCGATTGCAAAAAGCCCTCGACCGTTTACCGCAGGTGACTGGCGCCAGCGGACAAAGCTACATTACGCCGCGGCTCAAGAAAACCATTGAAAACGCAGAGTCCGAAGCCGAGTCGTTAAAAGACGAATATGTCTCCACCGAGCACTTGCTCCTCGCTATGGTGCAAGACAGCGGCGAAACCGGCAAAATTCTCAAGGAGTTAGGCGCGAATCGGGATAAAATTTTAAGCGCGCTGGTCAGCATTCGTGGATCCCAGCGCATCACCGATCCGAATCCTGAAGAAAAATATCAATCGTTGGAAAAGTACGGCCGCGACCTTACCGACCTGGCGCGCAAAGGCAAGCTCGACCCCGTGATCGGCCGCGACGATGAAATTCGCCGGGTCATTCAAGTGCTGTCGCGTCGCACCAAAAATAATCCGGTGCTGATCGGCGAACCGGGTGTCGGCAAAACCGCCATCGTCGAGGGCCTCGCTTTGCGCATCGTCAACGGCGATGTGCCCGAAGGACTGAAGGACAAAAAGCTGATCTCTTTGGATCTCAGCGCCCTAGTCGCCGGGGCAAAATTCCGCGGCGAGTTTGAAGACCGGCTCAAAGCCGTATTGAAAGAAGTCACCGAAGCCAACGGCCAGATCGTGTTGTTCATCGATGAGCTGCACACGCTGGTCGGCGCCGGCGCCGCTGAAGGCGCCATGGACGCGTCGAACATGTTAAAGCCGGCTTTGGCGCGCGGCGAATTGCGCTGTGTCGGGGCGACAACTCTCGACGAATACCGCAAACGAGTGGAAAAGGATCCGGCGCTGGAACGGCGCTTTCAACAAGTCTACGTCGGCGAGCCTTCGGTGGAAGACACCATCGCTATTCTGCGCGGCTTGAAAGAACGTTACGAAGTTCATCACGGCGTGCGCATCACCGATCCGGCGATCATCGGCGCGGCGACGCTATCGCACCGTTATATCAGCGACCGGTTTTTGCCAGACAAGGCCATCGATTTGATCGATGAAGCGGCATCGCGATTGAGAATCGAAATCGACAGCATGCCGATCGAGATCGACGAGGTCGAGCGCAAAATCATGCAATTGGAAATCGAACGCCAGGCACTCAAGCGTGAAGAGGACAAAGCGTCCAAGGGGCGCTTGGCTCACCTCGAACAGGAGATTCACAATCTAAAGGAAACGTCGAGCGGCCTCAAAGCCCATTGGCAGAATGAAAAAGCCGCGATCCAACAGCTGCGCGCGATCAAAGAAAAGATCGAAGCGACTAAAGTTGAGGAACAGAAAGCCCAACGCGAGGGCAATCTCAACAAAGCCGCCGAACTGCGCTACGGCACCTTGACGCAATTGGAAAAAGAGAGCGAAGCGGTTAATCACAAACTTGCCGAATTGCAAAAGCACCAAAAAATGCTCAAGGAAGAAGTCGACGCTGAGGATATCGCCGAAGTAGTCGCCAAATGGACCGGCATTCCCGTGTCGAAGATGCTCGAGGGCGAGGTGCAGAAGCTGCTCAAGATGGAAGACCGGTTGAAACTGCGCGTCATCGGCCAGGAAAATGCGATCATTGCCGTATCCAACGCCGTACGGCGCGCTCGCGCCGGCTTGCAGGATCAGAACCGGCCGATCGGCTCGTTTATCTTCCTCGGTCCGACAGGCGTCGGTAAAACTGAACTATGCCGGGCTTTGGCCGAGTTCCTCTTCGACGACGAACAGGCGATGGTGCGGCTCGACATGTCGGAGTACATGGAAAAACATTCCGTGTCGCGGCTGATCGGCGCGCCTCCCGGGTATGTCGGCTACGATGAGGGCGGACAGCTCACCGAAGCCGTGCGCCGCCGGCCGTATTCGGTGGTGCTTTTCGATGAAATTGAAAAAGCCCACCCCGATGTGTTCAATGCGCTCTTGCAGGTCCTCGAAGATGGCCGCATGACCGATGGACAGGGACGCACTGTCGATTTCAAGAATACCGTCATCATCATGACTTCGAACCTCGGCAGCCAGTTCATTCAGGATCTCGCCGGCAAAGATCGCAAGCAGATGGAACAACTCGTCGGTAGTGCTCTGCGCGAAGCCTTCAGGCCGGAATTTTTGAACCGCGTCGACGAGACGATTATTTTCAGCAGCCTTGGCCGCGAAGAGATCAAATCGATCGTCGACATTCAGCTCAAGCGGCTGCGCCAGAACTTGGTAAATCGCAAGATGGCGTTGGAGATCACCGAGCCGGCCAAAGCCTTGCTCGCCAATAAAGGCTACGATCCGGTGTACGGCGCGCGCCCGCTCAAGCGCACCATCCAGCGTTTGATTCAGGACCCGCTGGCGGTTAAGATTCTCGCCGGGGAGTTCAAGGAAGGGGACACGGTCAAAGTGGATGTAGAGGACGACGAACTCTGCTTCACTCATGGTCAGCCGACGGCGAGTAGCGAATCGTTGGAGCAAAGGACCCTGCATTGAGTCCATCGGCTAAAAAGATCCCCGTCGGCCTAGCCACGGTGCGCAAAGAAATGCCGCCGCCGGGGAAAATTTTGCCGAACAAAAAGGACGTTCTGCGTAAGCGCGCCAAAGCCGAGCTGCGGCGCGCGCTCAAGGAGCAACTGAGCGACGGCGCTTGGTAAATTCTTCTGATTCGAAAAAGACTATCAGAAGAGGGGGCAGTCGATACCGGCTGCCCCCTCTTCATTTTTTGCATTCATGGCCGATTCAAATGTTAGCGATGAGCAACGGCGCCACTCACGTCTGGTGCTTTACCAGGTTTCGCTGGGGCTGGCCCTGGTCGCGATCAATCATCGCGCCATTCAAGTCGCCCTGCCTACTCTCACCCGCGCCTTTCACACCGACCTATCGTTCATTCAATGGGTTTTGCTGGTCTATGACCTCTGTGTCATCGGGCTGGTACTGACGCTCGGGCGGCTGGGCGATCTGTTCGGCCGTAAATGGATTTACATTTTTGGCTTTTTCACCTTCGCCGCCGGCTCGGCTCTGTGCGGCGCGGCCCAATCGTCAACCCAATTGATCTTGTTCCGCGTACTCCAGGGCATTGGCGGCGCCATGATCATGGCCAACGGCCGCGCCCTGGTCACCGTCAACTCACCGGCGTCCGAACGCGGTCACGCCTTGGGCATTACGTCGATGGCGTTTCACGTCGGTTACATCACCGGGCCGACGTTGGGCGGCTTCATCATCGATGCCGTCGGCTGGCGCTGGGTGTTTTTTCTGACTATTCCCATGGGTCTGGCGTGCGCTTATTTCGGTTGGAAGATACTCAAAGAGCGCCCGGCCAGCGAAACTCGTGTGCAAATTGACTTTGCCGGCGCCGCCTATCTGCTGTTGATCAATATTTGCTTCCTTTACGCGCTCAATCGGCTGCCTCATCGCGGAATTCACGACACCCTCGTGATCATCTTCTTCGCCGTCGCCGCAGTGACGCTCTATCTTTTCATTCGCACAGAGCAAAAAGCGCCGACGCCAATCCTGAGCGTGTCGCTGTTTCGCAATCGGCTGTTCACCGCGGCCAACTTAAGCCTGTTCTTTCTCACTTCGACCCAGTCTGCGGTCAGCGTGTTGATTCCCTTCTATTTGCAAAATCTCATGGGCTTCACCCCGACGCAGATGGGCTGGATATTGATCGGCGGCTCAGTCGTGATCATCGTATTGGCGCCGATAGCCGGTCGGTTGTCGGACCGTTTTGGCTCGCGGGTACTGTGCACGGTCGGCGCCGCGGTGATGGTGGTCGGACAATACTTGATCGGCTCGCTCACCTTGCAGTCGACGGTTTTCCAAATGGTCCTGCCGCAAGTTTTGATTGGCGTGGGCTGGGGGCTGTTCAACTCACCCAATCAAAGCGCGATCATGAGCACCGTGCCGCGTGATAAGGTCGGCGCCGCCTCCGGCATGACGCTGACCACGGCAAGAATCGGCGGCGCCATGGGCATCGCCATCTCCGGGGCAGTGATGACCTATGCCTTGGGCGCCAACGGTCTCACTCCCGAGCAAATCGAGTCGCCGGACAGTTGGGCGGCAGCTCCGGAAGTGTTCATGCGGTCGTTTAGCTTTACCGCTCACTTGATCACTGCCTTCGCCATTCTGTCGGTGGTATTCGCCGCCATGCGTGGAGCCCGCAAGGATTAGCCGCCCTGCGATGAGCGCGTCAGTCGAATCCCAGTGATTCATACACTCCAAGCACGCAGCAAA
>DASSGE010000753.1:0-5248 GCA_035693605.1 Binatia bacterium | reverse complement strand
AGCTGCCAATTTTTACCGCCGTCGGTGGTCTTGAGCATGTAGCCAACTTGCAAGGCGACGTACATCGTCTTGGAATCGGCCGGATCGATGGTGATGTCGCGGACGTGAGGCTCCACCGTCGCCACCGGATAGGTGATGGTCGAGACCCAGGGAATATCCCACACGCTGTCGAGGCGCTGCCAGCTTTTGGCTTCGTCGTGGCTGACGAAAACATCGATCGGTTCGGTGCCGGCATAGAGGGTTTTGCGATCGTGCGGATCGAAAGCGAGGCAGCGCACCTTGCCCGGGCCGCGCTTGCCGTAGCAGGGCTTTTTCCAGCTGGCACCGAAATCCTCACTGACCCAAACGCCGTCGCCGCGGGTGGCAGCGAAGACCCGATTGGGCGTCTCAGGCGATACCGCCACTTCGGGAATCTGCCAGTCTTTGAGGCCGTGATGTTCCTGCTTCCAGCTCCGGCCATCTTCGCTCTTGAGCGTGACCACGCCTTCATCGGTGGCGACATAAAGGATCGATGACATAAATTATCCTCCAGGTTTTGCTGAGATCATATCTACTACAGGCGATATAAACGGACAACAGCCGCTCCGATCGAGAATCGTTCAAGGTTCAAAGTTCAAGGTTCAAGGCCGGAATTCGGATTTACGGAAGATCGAATAGAGTGCAGACCGCTAAAAATCCGATCTCCGATTGAACCTTGAACCTTTGAACGCTTGAACGGCCCTTGGCCTTAGTATCCCAATTCTTTATCGACCAGATTTTTCAGCGGCGCGCCGGCGACAAAGCGGCGCAGGTTTTCCTTGAACACGGGCAGCACCGCGGGCCATTTCCGGCTGGTGATGCCGGCGATGCGCGGCGTGATGATGACGTTGGGCAAGCGCCAAAGCTCGGAATCTTCGGGCAGCGGTTGCCTGGCGAACGCATCGAGGACGGCGCCGGCAAACCATTTTTCTTTGAGCGCGCGCACCAGAAGCGTCTCTTCGACGGCGCGTCCGCCGGTGAGATTGATAAAGTAGGCATTCGCTTTCATCGCGCGGAGTTCTGCTTCGCCGATGATGTTGAACGTCGAGGGCACGGAAGCGAGCAGCAGAACGATGAAATCGGATTCCGCCATCAATACCGGCAAGAACTCGGGCCCGCCCAATTCGTCGACGAAGTCCGGCTTGTCGGCAGGGTTTCGTTTAGTCGCGACGACGCGCATGCCCAGGAGCTTGGCTTTGCGCGCCAATTCCAAGCCAACGGTGCCGAGTCCGACGATGCCGACGGTCTTGCCTGCAACCTCGACCGGTTGCAGCTTTTGCCATTGCTTGTGCGACTGCGCGGCGATCGCATCGGGGATTTTTTTTGCGAGGGTGAAGATGCAGGCCAAGGCGAATTCGGAAAAAACTGTGCCGTGAATACCCTTTGAGCCGGTTACCTGAATCGGCCGCGACTTCACCGACGGCGTGAGATAAGCATTGACGCCGCCGCGAGTGACGTGGAGCCAACGCAAACGCGGCATGCGTTGGATGATTTCATCCGGCACGTTCTCTTCGGTGAAAACCGCATCGACTTGGCTCAGCCATTGCGGATCGATTACGGTATCGTCGCCCAGGCGCAGCTCGCAATCGGGAAATTCCAGTTGTAATGAAGCGAATTGTTTTTCAGGAAGATTGAGGCGCAGCCAAATTTTTTGCGACATGGCGAGTCTCGTATAGCATGAACGCTGGGCTGTCAATTGCCGGTTTCGTTGATTGTAGTTTACCTACGTGTTACTTAGCCGATTAGTTTACGAGGTAAACGGCAATCCAAAATAGCAAATCCAAAATCCAAAATAGTCGGCCCGACACGCTATTGGCGAAGAACGTCGCGCTGTCATGCCGCATTCTCGCCAAGCTCGGACAATTCAAAGAGACTACAGGTCATGTCAGCGCGCGCAGCCAGAGCGGCGCAAGCATGCTGATCCGCGGCCGCGGCAAGAAAGAGTCGGGATTGCTGTTTACCAAGCCGAGCGACGTGATTGCCGCGGACTTCGACGGCCGCATGCTGCGCGATCGAGCCGGCCTCAAGACACCCAACGAGTCGTGCATCCACGGCGAGCTTTACCGAGCGCGCCCCGATGTTGGCGCCATCGTGCACGCCCATCCGCCGTCATTGGTATTGACGAGCATGGCCGGCATCGAACTCAAGCCAGTTTTCGGCGGCTTCGATCCGCGCGCCATGCGCCTGGCGTTGCGGCCGATTCCCGTCTTCGAGAGCAGCTTGACGCTGCATACCAAGGAGCAAGTTCACGCCATGATGGATGTCATGGGCGACCATGACATTTGCATTATGCGCGGCCATGGGGTGGTGGTGTGCGGCAAGAGCGTCGAGGATGCAACGGTCAAAGCGATCAAGCTCGATGCGCTGGCGGAAATCAATTTGCAACTGGCGCGTCTGGGCAAGACCGCGACGATTTCCGAAGCCGATATTGCCGCGTTTCAAAATCGCACCGGCAAAGGCGACGGCTCGGTGCAGCCAGTGTGGCGCTATTATACGGAGTGGCTGAAGCGCGCGTAGCGCGCCGGATTGTTCAAGGTTCAAGGGTCAAAAGTTCAAGGTCGGATCAACTAGTGGCGGCGTGAAAACTTCGGGGGGTCCAATCGAAAAACCAAAAGCAGCCCCGCAGACGAAAATCCAAAATTTAAAGCAGCGCCTCTGCGAAGGCATTCAAGTCATCACCGGCGAAGGTGTACTCTCTGGGTCGGGCCATTTGAGCGCGCGCATTCCCGGGACCGATAGGTTCCTGATCAATCCACGCTTCGCCGGCGTGCTCGCCGATCCGCAAGACATTTGCACGGTGACGTTCGACGGCAAGCGCGTCGCCGGCAAGGGGCCGATACCATCGGAGTCGCCGATTCATGCGGCAGTCTATCGGGCGCGCCCGGATGTCGGCAGCGTGATTCATTGCCACGCGCGCTATTCAATTCTTGTCGGCCTCTTGGATCAAGGACTGGTGCCGTTCAATCGCGAAGCGCGCATCTTCGCCGACGGCGTGCCGGTGTTTCAGGACAGCCGCGGCATCAACGACTTCGCGCTGGCCAAACGCATGGTCGACAATCTCGGGCCGCACTGGGCGACCTTCCTGCGCGGCCATGGTATCGTCGTGGCGGGTCCGGGTATCGAAGGCGCATGCATCTCGGCGATCCAGCTCGAACGGGCCTGTCAGGATCAGCTGTTGATGATGAGCATTACCGAGGTGAAACCGATGAGCGACGCTGGGCGCGGCCGCAATGCGGCGCGATTGGAAAATCCCTACCGGGCTTGGCCGTTCCTGCTGTGGAAGCATAAAGTGAAGTCCAAGGCGCAGATTCGCGCGGGCATTCGGACGTTGAAGGAAGGCGAACATTACTAGAGCGATTCAGAAAAAGTCAGTGATCAGTAGTCAGTTGTCGAAATGAAGAAAGACTGATGATGCATAGATGGGAAATTTTATTTTTCTGCTTGATGGCGATGTTGCTGCCTGTCCGGTCGGAAGCCCAGGACAAAAAGCTCGATACTTTCACCATCTCGTTCGCCTCGGTTTCCGGCACCCGCGCGCCTTTGTGGATCGCCAAGGATTTGGGGCTGTTTGAAAAATACGGCCTCGACGGCAATTTGGTTTACATCGCCTCGGGCGTGACGTCGGTCAACGCGCTGCTCGGCGGCAGCGTCGATATCATCGCGGCGTCCGGCTCCTCCGCGGTTGGCGCGGCGGCGCGTGGCGCGCCGCTGGTGATTATTGCCAGCTTGGGTCATATCGCCTACAAACTGATCACTCATCCGTCGATCACTTCGATACAGGGATTGCGCGGCAAGGTTATCGGTTCGAGCCGCATCGGCGCGGGGACCGACTTTGCCCTGCAAAGATTACTGCCGAAACTAGGCCTCACGCCCGGCAAAGACGTCACGCTGCTGCCCACCGGGATCAGCGAATCGGACCGCCGCCTGTTGATGCTCGTGCAGGGTAAGATCGATGCGACGCTCGGCACCGAGGACAATCTTTTGCAACTTGCCGCGCGCGGCATGAAATTCAACGTCCTGGCCGATGTCTACGAGGCCGGCGTGTACACCACCGGCAGCGATATCGCCACCAGCCGCGCGCTACTCAAACAGAAGCCGCGCCAACTCAAGGCCTTTCTCATGGCGATCACCGAAGGCACGTACATCGGCCGGACCCAGAAAGAAGTGGCGCTGCGGCTCTACCGCAAATATCTCAAGGTCGAAGATCCCAAAATGCTCGACTCGATGCATAAGAATTATTTGCTCGGCTCGATTCCGGCGCGGCCGTTTCCCAAGGAAGAGGCGATTCAGAATGACATCGAGGACTTGAGCAGCAGCTACCCGCATTTGAAAGGGCGGCGAGCGGCGGAGTTTCTCGATATCTCCTTGCTCAAAAGCATGGAGGACGAGGGGTTTTTCAAAAAGCTTTACGGCAAATAGCCGAGTTGACCTGTCGAACCAACTTGAAACAGCCCAAGCCTCGTTTATTGCAATACGAACTGCCCGGTGGATGGATCGTGCTGGCGGGCGCCACCGACGCCGATAACGATTATCTGAGCACGGAATTGGCGGAGCCCAACGACTGGTGGTTTCACGCCGACAGCGTGCCGGGCAGCCATGTGATCCTGCGCGCCAAGCCGGATGCCGAGCCGAGCCGCGAAACGCTGCGCCAAGCCGCCGCAGTGGCGTTGTACCACAGCAAGGCGCGCAATGCCGGGCTCGCTCCCGTGCACTGCGCTCAGGCGCGCCACGTCAAGAAGCCGCGCGGCGTCAAAACCGGCACCGTGCAAGTTTCCAAAGGCACGGTGATCAAAGTGCGCCCCGATATCAGTTTCGCCGTGCGTGTCAGCGGGGCGCAGAAGCCGGCTGCGGACTAGGTCCTGCGAGATTCGATGCAACAACTCACTTTGGCCTACCGGGATGACGATCGCACTCCGGTAATCTTTGCCATTCGCGAAATGGCCAAGCGCCATTACGCGCTCAACGTGAATGTTAATTGCATCAAAGGCGGCGACGCCTATGAAGCGGCGCTCTTCAACGGCGCTGCGGACATCATCATCGAACATCTCGAATATCTCTACGACGAAGCGGCCAAGGGCAAAAAGGTGATGTTCTTGTGCGCCCCGAGCAAGGGCGGCGGGCTCGATCTGGTGGTGCCGCCAAACATTCAAAGCGTCGAAGAGTTGCGCGGCAAGACGGTGGCTGTCCGCTCGCAAGGTCAACCGCACGCGGTGACCTTGTGGCTGCGCAT
>DASSGE010000752.1:0-10026 GCA_035693605.1 Binatia bacterium | reverse complement strand
ATCGGCTTGGAGCGCGCCGCCGCCGTGGATCGTTGGTGGGTTTACGGCATACCGCTGTTGAGCGTCCTTGCCATGTCAGGGTTAATCATCGGTTTGCCAAACTCAACGACCGGGCTTCTCGCCGTCGCCGCGGCCGTGCTGCTGCTGCTATTTTTCCATCGACTTTTCCGCCGCCAGCGCGAGGAACATTTCACCGTCTTGACACTAAGCGCTGCGCTGCTCTTGTACGGCAATCTTCTTTGGTGTCTCGACTGGGCAATCTTCCGAGTGGTGCCTTGGTGGGCCGGCTTTCTCGTCGTCATGATCGTCGGCGAACGAATGGAACTCAACCGGCTGCGCCTTCCGCCTCTGTGGGTGCGGATTTCGTTGCGTATCGCGCTGCTGATATTTGTCGCCGGTCTAGCCCTGACCACTTTCGACTTCCGCCTCGGCCTGCGCATCGCCGGCGCTGGGCTGATCGCCATCGCGCTCTGGTTGTTGCGCTACGATCTCGCTTGGCAGAGCGTCAAACTGCCCGGCTTGCCGCGCTTCATGGCAGGCTGCCTCATTTGCGGGTACGTTTGGCTCGCACTTGGCGGAATTTTTTGGGTTTGGTTTGCGCGCTTTTTTGGCGCGGGGCCGCTTTATGACGCCATGCTCCACTCGTTATTTGTCGGCTTCATATTTTCAATGATCTTCGCCCATGCGCCAATCATTTTGCCGACAATCATTGGACGGGCATTGCCGTTTAACCATACTTTCTACCTTCATGCCGGCTTACTCCACGTCTCTCTACTGGGCCGCATTGCCGGTGATCTGGCGATATTGCCTGGCGGTCAAAAATGGGGCGGGGTGCTCAACGCTGTCGCCATTTTGGCGTTTCTGATCAGCAATCTTCGGGCTGTGCTGTCGGCACGGTGAGGTTGCCGCTTCAACCTTGGGTCTGGTACAATGGGCCGACTGTGAAAATCAGCGGCGGTCAATTTTAAGGATAAATATCCCATGAATTCTTGTTATCGAGTTTTCCTTGTCTTGATCGGTTGCACCATTGCATCGGCGACTTCGGTTTTAGCCGATATCGGCCAGATCAAAAACGTCAGCGGCGAAGTATATCTCTTGCGGCAAACCGTCCAACTACCGGCCAAGCCGGGTGATCTGGTGCAGCAGTCCGACGTGCTCATCACCGGCGCGAACGGCGCCGTTGGCTTGACCTTTATCGACAGTTCGCGACTCTCTGCCGGCCCCAACAGCCGCATCGAACTCAAACAGTTCCGCTTTAATCCGACCACCCAGGACGGTGAGTTTGTCACCGACGTGCAGCGCGGCACTCTCGCCGTCGTCTCCGGTCAAATCGCCAAACGCTCGCCCAATGCCATGAAGGTCAAAACCCCAACGACCATCCTGGGCGTTCGCGGCACCACCTTCGCCGTCAAAGTTGAAGAATAAAAATGTATCGCCGAGCCGTCGTTGGCTCGGAATGGTGCCGCGCAACATCGGCATTGTGGTCACGACTTGCGTGCTGCTTGCCGGCTGCGCGACGGTCCAACCCACCGCCAAATCAAACACCTATGTCGTGCTGCTGCCCGAGGAGAGTGGCGCACCGACAGCCGTGATTGTCGGCGAAGGTGCCAATGCGCTGACTTTGGATCAGCCTTACAGTGCGGCAACCGTCGATAGCCACGGCAAAATTGATCGTAAATCGCCGGCTGCCGAAGAAACGGATCGAATCTTTGCCGCCGCTCTTGCGGCACAGCCACCTAAACCGATTAGCTTCACGCTCTATTTTGAAACCAATAGTACGCAAATCACTCCGTCTTCAAGGTCGCAACTGGAAGTGCTGATGGCCGAAGCCGCGCGCCGCCAAGCAGTCGAAGTGCAGGTAACCGGCCATACTGACCGCGTCGGCAGCGACGCCGATAACGACCGCTTATCACAGCAGCGCGCCGAAGCGGTGCGCGCCATGCTGGTCCAAACCGGCATCAAAGCGACATTCATTCGCGCCGTAGGCCGCGGCGAGCGCGAGCCCTTGGTAGCTACCGCCGACGAGCAACCCGAAGCGCGCAACCGCCGCGTTGAAGTCATTCTGCGCTAAGCTCCGCGCGAAGAACCCGCAAACTGAAAGCCGTACACCGCCGTCTCTGCTGCTGGTTCGAAACGAAAGAGCAGCCAGGAGAATTTTACGCCGCGGAGCTTATCACCGGGAAAGGCTTGCAAAAGCTCACCGCAAGCAGTGTCAGATCGTCGGAGGGCGGAGCTTCCGCGGTGAAGTTTTTTACGTCGGCGTGAAGCTTCTGGCACACAGCGGTCGCGCTAACCGGCGAGTCCTGCGCCAAACACTGCAGCGTTCGAGCCAAGCCATATTGCGCCTGACTGCTATTTTCCGCCTCTGTGATACCATCCGTAATCAAGAGCAAGATGTCACCGTCGTCCAAGCGCAATCGCTGGGTCGGATAAGTAAATCCCGCGTCAAGACAGAGCGGCGGCCCGCCGGCGCCGTCGAGCTCGCGCGGCGCTTGCTTGGCTTTCAAGAGAATTGGCGCATTGTGACCGGCGTTGCACAATTCGACTGCTCCGGAACTGCTGTCGAGCACACCGATAATCGCCGTGACGAACATCGCCGTGGGGTTGTCGCGCGAGATCTCGTCATTCACCGAACTTAGCACTTGTCCAAGCTCCGCCATCTCCCGCCGAGCCAGGCTTTTGCACAAGGTCTTGGTCAGCGCCATGAACAACGAGGCCGGCACACCCTTACCCGAAACGTCGCCAATCATAAAGAATAAGCGGTGCTCGTCGAGCATGAAAGCATCGTAGAGATCGCCGCCAACTTCTTGGGCGGGTTCTAACAACGCAAAACAATCGAGATTGGCCGGCATGCCGTGGATTTCTTGGGGATCGGGCAGCATACCCATCTGTATTTCTCGCGCCGCGCGCAGCTCGCCGGCAGCGCGCAATCGTTCGTTGCGCTCGACGGCGAGTTCGGCATCTAGTTCACGGCGGCGGCGCAACGCCGCGGAGAAGCCCGCCGTCAAGAGCAGCCCGACCACAAGACCGTTGGCTGCCACCGGCAGTGTGGCATCAAAGAGCACGTGAAGCTTTTGAAAAGCGATAAAGCTCGCGATGACCAAAGTCGCCGCGAAGACACAGTACAATGCGACGCCCACAGCGGGTTTACGGCGCGGCAGAGCGACGATCAAAACGATGCCGAATGCGACAAGGCCGAACAATTCCCACGCCGGCGCCGATGCCGGCCGAATCAAACGGGTGCCGTAGAGAATATTTTCAATCAGCTGGACGTGAATTTCGACGCCGTCCATGCGCGCGCCAATCGGCGTCGCCACGACGTCACTGATGCCAACCGCAGTGGCGCCGACGATCGCTACTTGATTGGCCAATGCCTTGGGTGCCAAGGCACCACGCAAAATTGCCGCCGCCGAGATTCGCCGCGCGGCATTAGGATGCGAGTAGTACAAGCGCAGTTTGCCGTCACGATCGGTGGGAATCAGCGACGTACCGATCTGCAAGCCGATGATGCTTTGCTGGTCGCTGCGCACCGAGTAGGCCGCTTGACCGGTGGCAACTCGCAGCAGCTCAACGCCTAGAGCCGGCGCAAGTAAACCGTTGACGCTAAGCACTAGCGGCATGCTGCGCACGATGCCATCGCTGTCGCGGCTGTCGTTTAGATAACCGCGACCGCGGGCGGCAGACTCGAGCTCGGGCAGATTAACGATCTGACCATCATAGTTCGGTGCGAACCTTTGTGGAAGGTCGCCGGAAACCACTACGGGAGTTTGGATTGCGGTCGAATTTAGCCCGGAGTTCACATCGATCAGCGCCGCCCGACCGAGCACGGACGGCGCTTGTCTTAGCGAATTGGCAAGTATCGTATCATTGGACGGCAGTTCGGCCAGCGCTTGACGCATCTGGGGCGTGGCATCTGGACGCTCGGCCAATAAGCGCTGCGGCGACAAGGTGTCGGGCTCGGGCATTATGATATCAAGACCGACGGCGAGGGCGCCGAGTCGATGAGTGGCATCGATCAATTGCGCCAAGCGCGTTCGTGGCCAAGGCCAGCGGCCGAATTGTTGCAGGCTTTCGTCATCGATATCGATGATCACCGCCGGGAGGTTTGTGATGCTGCGCGGCGAAGCGCGCTGAAAGGCATCAAACCACAGGTTTCGCACCGGGCGCCATCCCACCTCGCCCAAGGTGATTTGCAGCAACGCCAACAGCGCCAACAGCGCAACCGACGCCTTGCGACCGTTATCCGCGCCCACAGGCTGGAGCAGTAGCCGGATAAACCCACTGCGGCGGGGAAATAGGTCCTCAGGCGGCGCCACGCGATTAAAGATCGATGACCAGGCCGTCGAAGGCAGTCGACACTTGGAGGAAATTGTTTTCACCGGCGATTTCGGCATAGCGCCGGGTTTCGCCCAGGACCGAATAAATCATTTCGTCGTTGGATGCGGGATCGTGGTGGAACATACAATAATGCCTGACCTGGGCACGCAAACATAAATCGACGCCGACGATATTGCTCGAATGGCCCCAGTCCGCCTTCGAACCGACCATGTCCTTGAACGAATACATAGCATCGAACACGACGAGATCAGCGTCGCGGTAAAATTCCACCATCGCCGCCGTTTCGCTCTCCGACTCGAGCTTATGCTCGCCGTCGGTCGAGTACACCATGCTCCGGCCATTTCTCTCGAAACGATAACCGTACGAGTCGCCCGGATGTGGCTGCAGCTTCGCCTTCACGCGCAGACCGTCGATCTCGTACCAGCGCCCGGCCTCAAGCGGCACAAAGGAAATATTCGCACTCAAGTGATCCCAATGCACCGGGAAACAGGGATCGGACTGCTGGCGCCGAAAAGCTTCTTCAAGCACGGCAAGCGAATGCCCCCCATGAATCCGTATGGTATTGCCGGGAATGTAAGCCGGTGCAAAAAATGGAAAGCCCATGATGTGGTCCCAATGCACATGGGAAATGAAGAAATTATAGAACTGCGGCTGCGCCGACCCGTGTCGCGCCAGGGCTTGTTCGCCGAAGCGGCGCAATCCCGAACCCATATCGCAGACGGTATAATGATCGCCACCGGCAATTTCGACACAGGAGGTATTGCCGCCGTAACTGCTGTGAATAGGGAACTCCAGTTCCGCGTCGATGAACCGCTCGAGCGCCGTTTCGTCGGCGAATTTACGGCCATTGGCTTGGAGCAGAGCGCGTTTGATTTTGTCGCGGATGACCGCAGCATCGCTGGCTGTCGGCAGCGAACCGCGAGTTCCCCAAAAACGGATGCGCATGACGACTTTCCGTTCCCTTGAGTCATGTCATCTGGGTTGAGCCACCTAGACGACAAGCTGACCGAAATACCAGGCATAGCACGTTACGCTCACCGTCGCGCCGGTAGCTGGCCTGATCGACTAGCGCGCGCATCATCGGCACCCCGACTCCGCCCAAGCCGCGTTGATCGATATCAACTGCAAGATTCGGTTCAGGCATGGTGAGCATGTCAAAGGGTTGGCCACCGTCGGTGAAAACCAACTCGAGTGCTGGATCGCCGGTCAACCGGCAGGCAAGCTCCACATTGCCCAAATGATCGCCGTAACTGTAATGGCAGATATTCGCCACCACTTCTTCGACAACCAGTTCGATTTCATCGACGCGCGCCGAGGAAAAGCCCGCCTGGTGCGCTTGCGTCCGGGCAAACTCGGTACATTGGGCCACTGCGTCAATCGTGAGCGCTTCGGTGCGCTCCAATGGAATTAAACTCGACATAGGGATTAACGGTCGACATAAATCGCCGCCGCCGCGGGCGAGATCGCCGCGAGCGCGTCACGCACTGTTGGATAGGTATCCAGCACCATATCGAAACGACCGATCTTAAAAACTTCTCGAACACTGGGTTGGAGGCCGGCGAGCACCACTTTCCCTTCCTGTTTGCGGCAGCCCTTGGCGGCGATCATTAATACGCGTAAGCCGGCGCTGCTCATGTAATTGACTTTGCTCAAATCCACCAGCAGTTTTTTTTCGTCCCCGGCACAACCTTCGACATGCGGCAAAAGCACGCTGCCGAACGCCGGAGCCGTGCTGTGGTCGATACGGCCCTCCACTTGGACGATGACGACATTAGCAAATGTCTGTACTGTCGATTCCATTAATCATACCTCGTCTGCATCTCTAAAGAGCTGCGTCTCGTTGCCACAACTATGACGCCGGTGGCGACTTTTCTGATTGCCATGATAGCACGACGGGAGGTGGCCGGGAACGTAAAATTCACTTGCAGCTGAACCGTTCGAGGACCGTCTCAGCCCAGTCAAGCGCTCGCAGCCATTGCTTTTTCACCGATGCTGAACTAAGCAAGCCTATCGATTAGAAGGAGCCGAACCAAATGCCTGGACCCAATCTCGCAGAGACCGTCGTCGACTATTTGATCAGTCAAAACGTCCGCAACATATTCGGCGTGCTCGCCCATACGCTGTTCCCCTTTGGCGACGCCATCGCGATGCGGCCCGAGCTGCGCTTCATCAATGCTCAGCATGAAGGTGGCGCCGGCAATATGGCACTCGGCTACGCGCGCGCCGCCAAGCAACCCGCGGTTTGCCTGGTTTCAGCTGGCGGCGGCGCGACCAATATTGTGACTGCCGTCGCCCAGGCTTACAAAGAAGCCGTGCCGCTCTTTGTCATTTCTTCCGACATCGGCACCGCTTCGTCAGCCAAGGGCCATTGGGCATCCTGGCACGGCATGGAACATGTGCGGCTGTTCCAGCCGATTACTAAACAAAGCGCGCGCTTGGAGCGCGTTGAAGAATTGGGCTCGGTGCTCGACTCGCTGTACCGGCAGACGACTCGGGGACGCCAAGGCCCAGTCTTTTTCTGCATCCCCGAAGACCTGCAAGAAGCCCATCTGCCGGAGCCGATTACATTTGCTCCATCGGCCGATCCCGCCGCGCCGGCGGTGGATGCCCGCACCGTAGACCGTGCGGTAGATCTTTTACTCGGCGCCCGCGCGCCGGTCGTGCTCGCCGGCACCGGGGTCGATTGGGCGCAAGCTCGCGACCAAGTGAAGGAGTTGGCGGAACTACTGTCGCTGCCGGTCGCTAGCAGCTACACCGCCAAAGGCGTATTTCCGGAGAACCACTCGCTCGCCTTGGGTTGCCTCGGCAACGGCGGCCGCATGTACGCCCGGCCATTTTTTCAGGAAGCCGATGTGGTGCTCGCCGTCGGCACCAGCTTTAGCGAAGGAACCACCCTCGGGTTCGGTCACAAGGCGATTCCCGAAGGCGCTCGCATCATTCACATCGACACCGACCCGGAACAGTTCGGCCGCATTTATCCAGCCGAACTCGCCATCCAGGCCGATGCCAAAAGCGCCCTGCGCGCGATCATCGATAACGCCAAAGCGCGTTCGCCCAAGTCGCCCAGCGACCGCAAGCCGGCGATCGAACAGGCCAAGCAAACCTGGCGCCGGGAAACAGACGCGCAGATCGACAAGAGCAATCTAACCTATGCCTCAGTGTTAAGGGCGCTAAACGAGCAGCTCACCGGCAAGGAAATCCTGACGACATCAGGCATGACCGGCGACACCCTGCGTAATATCGACGCCACCACACCGATCATCCATGCCGGAGAGTTTCGCGCCATCGGCACGGCACTGGCGACCGCCTACGGCGTCAAGATCGGCCGCCCCGATGCGCGCGTCATTTGCGTCAGCGGCGACGGCTCATTCATGATGGAGCAGCAAGAGCTCGCCACCGCGCGCTATCACAACATCCCCGTGATGGTCCTGATCCTGCGCAACGATGCCTATGGCGGCATGAAGCGCGATCAGGAAAAAAACTACGGCGGCCGCATCATCGGCACCGAACTGTTCGTTCCCGATCTAGTCAAACTCGCCGAACTCTACGGTGCCAAAGGTTATAGCGTTACTAGGAAAGAGCAGCTCGAGCCAGTGTTCAAAGAAACCGTGACCAATGACGAATTTGTCATCGTCGACGTGAAGCTGGATTAATCGATTGCCGAGCAGTTGTGTTTTTCGTCGTTCCCGCGCACGCGGGAATCCAGGCTTTTAAACTGGAGTCGAAATCGAACCTGGATGCCTGCCTGCGCCGGCATGAAGTGAACATGGCTTCACCACTGATAGAAGAGTAACGCTCATTACGGTGCTTCGGCGCAATTAAATTCAATCCTACGAATCTAAGCGCTAACCGCTCCCGGCGATGCCTCGCTCACGATCGTGTCGTCGCCGAGCCGATCCGCTTGGCCGCTTGCGCATGGGCAAGCACCACGCGCGGGTCGCGCTGCAAAGCGGCGACGTAGCGCTCGCCGAACTCACCGCCATTCTCCGCCGGGATCAATAAAAATACCGATTGGCGCATGATTGCGTCGAGACTCGCATGAGTTAGCGTTTCTTTGTCGTCGAGAGTCTCATCGATGGCGACGATCAGTTGGGAGATCGGCCGCAGCCAGGCAAACCAAGGATCGCTCGTGAGCAGCTGAAAAAAATGATTCGGCGAGCGAATCGGTTCGACAGTCTTTTCGTAAACTGCCCGCTCGGATTCGAGCAAGACTTTATGCAACCGGAGCAGCGCGTCATGAAGTTCCAATAGCGGCTGGCGCAATGCCTCCTGACCGGGTACTCGCCGGGAGATAGGTTCCTCTGCCATACGAACAACCATAACGAATTTATTCGTCCGCTCAACTGACGCGACTGTCAAAAACTCTGTATTGACTAAAGTTTTTATTCCGGTAATTTTTTCGCAGATTTGCACAGTGCCAATATTACGAAAACAAAAGGGGAAAACATGATCGTAATGAATCACATCAAGCATAGACGCAATTCGGTCGGGCGGGTGATTGGGCTGGCGCTTTGTTTAATTATTCTTTGTGCCGCTAGTTCATTCGCGCAGTCGAAGACGATCATCGACGAGTGGGCGAGCGTGCAAGCGCCAAAGCCTCCCGAGTTGAAGCCGGTCAAAATCGACGATCTTAAATCAACTGCTTTTCTGGTTTTAGATTTGGTGAAGCAGACCTGCAATAACGAACGGCGGCCGCGCTGCGTCAGCTCGATTCCTAAGATACAAACTTTCTTGACCCAAGCCAGGAGCAAAGGCATGTTCGTTGTTCACAGCTATACCTCGAGTTCGTCTCCCAGCGATTTTTTGCCAGACGTCGCGCCCGCGACCGGCGAGCCCCTCGTGCGGGCGCCAGCTGACAAGCCTTGTTCTGATACGGCTCCCAGATCCCCGGTTAAGTTTGTCGGGACCGATTTGGAAAAAATCCTGCGAGATAAAGGTATCAAGACGGTCATCGTTGTAGGAACCGCCGCCCATGGCGCGGTTATCTCCACGGCCAGCCAAGCGGCTTTTAGAGGTTTTAAAGTCATTGTTCCGGTCGACGGTATGGCTTCCGAGGACACGTACTTCGAGCAATATACTGCGTATCATCTCACCACCGCGCCGGGCGTGGGGCAACAAACGACGTTGACAAAGGTCGATATGATTCAATTCTAAAGCGCACTCATGCCGCTAGGTTGCGTAAACGAACGTAATAGTTCGAATCTTAAACTGAGTATTTTTTAGCCGCCAATTACAAATTCGGCTCGCGCCACCGATAAGCCGCGGGATGGCGGACTTCTGATTGACGGTTTGTTGGATCCGGGCCGTGGGAGCAACTCTGGGCGATTCATTACCTGGACTTGGAGGAGAGCATTATGGCAGACAAACTCGACAATTTGCTCACGGATTTGTCCTGCAGCAGATTAACTCGCCGAGAATTTTTGCACAGAGCCATGCTGTTGACCGGTAGCGTTGCGGCTGCGACGACCCTGGCCGACGCCATTGCGCCGGAAGCAAGCCATGGCACAATGGTCGATCCTAGTGACCCCGCGCTGGCGTCGAGCGAAATAAAATATAATGCGACCGATGGCGTTGTCCTCGGCGGGTACTTGACCCGTCCGAAGAATGACGGCGCACGACCAGCCGTGGTGGTTATTCACCCGTGGAGTGGCATCGACGATCACGTCCGCGACGTAGCGCGGAGGTTTG
>DASSGE010000751.1:0-4498 GCA_035693605.1 Binatia bacterium | reverse complement strand
GAAGTATTATTTTGTCACGGTCGTGGGGGGTGCCCTTTTAAATGTTCTTTTTCTGCCCAACCAGCTCGGGCCGAGCATTGGTGCTTCCGCGGGCGTGTATGGCCTACTGCTCGCCTATGGACTGATATATCCGGACCGAATCGTTTATTTTTACTTTTTGTTTCCGATAAAGATGAAACATTTTGTTTGGATCATTGGCGCGATTGCGCTTTATTCCTCGATAACCTCCGGTGAAAGCGGCATCGCTCACCTCGCCCATCTCGGCGGCATGGTGTTCGGCTATTTCTATCTGCGTGGCGGCAATCCTTGGACGCAATTCAAAATATACCAGGACCGGAGGCGCCTCGAGCGCCTAAAAAAACGCTTTCAAGTCCTCCCCGGTGGCAAAGACGATGACCGCGGGCCGACCGTGCATTGAAGAATGCCCGCCATAAGCTTTTCACAGGAAACTCCGATCACATCTTCTCCCAAAAAATTAGGAAAACCCCGATAATGACCAGCATTGTCGCGGCAATTTTCCTGGGCGTGAGTGTCTCGACATCCTTCAGCAGCAAAGCCGACAACGGTAGGACAAAGAGCGACGAGCCGTTGATTAGCGGTGAGATCAGCGAGACCCGTTCCATGCTTAAAGCGGTGTAAGCGAAGGCATAGGAAAGAAAGTTCAGAAAGCCGGCGGCGGCGAAAAGTTGGAATCCTTTGCGAGCGGTGATCTGCAGCGGCTGTTTCTTTTCGAAGACCAAATACAAGAATGTCATGGTGAGGAACGACGTGGTGGCCGCAATCGTCGCGCCCACCAACGGCGAATAGATTTTCAGCAAGCCGAAGCGAACCATATTGTCGCGGGCGGCGAAGAGAAAGGCGGCGGTGAGAGGGAACAGCAGATCGCGGCTGCGCCAGGTTTTGCTCGTGCCTTTCCAGTTGAGTGCGACAATCCCGGCGACGATCGAAAATGTGCCGAGCAGATTAGTCGGGCTCGGCTGTTCTCGCAGGAACGATACCGCAAACAAGGTGGCGAATAGCGGCGTGCTGTTGGTGAGGCAGGAGGTAATCGACGCGCCCAACCTTTCCATGCCTTTGAACATGAAGAAGCGCGCGACGCCGGGAACAAAGATGCCGACGAGCACGAAAATCAGATTGGCCGGCAGCCAGAGCTCGATGCGGTCGACAAACAGCCCGATGTAGAGCCAGAGAAACAGCGCGTTGACGCCCAGATTGGTGAGCAGGCCGCGAAAGTAATCGATAACCAGCACCCCTCGGTTGATCAGGACCATCGACAGGGCAAACCAGAAGGAGGCGAATAAACCGAATAAAATCGCGAGCATGATAAATTGTCACCGACCTTACCGTGCGCTGGCTAGGGCTGCAATTAGGCAGCGCCGAATCAGGTTTAAATGATAGGTCGTTAAGATTTAAGCTTCTCAAACGTCTAATCAAACGCGTTGTTACGCCGTACTGTGGAATTTCAGGAGGAGCACCATGAAGTCGATTCTAAGCGCGATAACGCTGCTAACATTAGCAATAATCTTGGTGGCCGAGGTCGGCGCGGGGCCGCGGCGGGGGGTTGTCGCGCCGCGTGCCGGCTCTGGGCCGACCGTTTTCTCTGGCCATGCGCCTAATCGGGTGGTGGTCCAGCGCCAACTTTATGGGGCCTACCCTTATTTCTATCAGCCCTATTATTTCCAGCCGTATTATTCTCAACCCTATTATCCGCCGGTGGTGGTGATTTCACCTTATGCGCAATCCTACATTTTACCGCCAACAGTAGTTGTCAATGAGCCGTATTTTTGCGTGCTGCACAACGAAGGCTTCGTCAGTCGGATCGGGCTGATCGATCATCTTGCCGGCACGCACAAAATTCCCCTGGACGCGGTTACCAGTTTATGTCCCGACGTCGGTGCGAGCTGCGTTTTTCCTTCCTACTAAAATCGGCGCTCATTAGGTTTCTCATCTGTCGCTCCGCGATCATGATTGCGCTATAGTTTGAGGCGTGTCTTTTCGTCAAGATCGCCGCAAATCTATGGATTCAATCGATGAAAAACTCAGGAAAATTATCGATCCGGAACGGATCTCTACAAACGCCGAATATTTGGACGAGCTTTCCTGGGATGCGCTGAGCGAAGGCCGCTTTCATCCACGCCATCAGCCGGCACTTGTGCCGCCCGTATGTGCGGTGGCGCCGGTGTCGACTGCAGAAGTCCAACAGCTTGTGCGTTTCGCCAATCGCGAGAAGCTGCCGATCGTGCCGTTTGGCGGCGGCTCGGGTTTGATGGGCGGGGCGTTGTCGATTCGCCCTGGTCTGGTGCTCGACCTGCGGCGCATGAATCGGATTATCCACATCGATGTCGGGTCACGTTCGGCACGCGTCCAGGCAGGCGCGGTTCTCGAAGCCGTAGATTTGGCGTTGAACCCAGACGGCTTTATCTTGGGTCATGATCCGTGGACTGTGCCCGTGGCGACCATCGGCGGGGCGATTTCGACCAATAGCGTTGGTTACCGCGCTGGGATTTATGGTTCCATGGGGGAACAGGTTCTTGGCCTGGAAGCGGTGATGCCCACCGGCGAAGTCTTGCAGACGCGGCCAGTGGCAAAACACTCGGCGGGATTAAATCTCAATGCTCTGCTCATTGGCGGCGAGGGTTGTTTTGGCATCGTCACGGAAGCGACGATTCGAATTTTTCCTAAACCCGAGACCAGGCTGTTTCGCGGTTATGTTTTCGCAAGTTTCGAGTCAGGCTACGGTGCAATTCAAGAACTGTTTCAACGCCGCCTGCGTCCGGCGCTGCTTGACTTCGGCGACGATGCGGAGAGGCATGGCGGCGCGATTTTGTATCTGGTTTTCGAGGGCAATCGGGAGTTGACGCCAGTGGAAGAGAAGCAGGCGATGGCGTTGTGCCGGTCTCATGGGGGTGAGGAGTTGCCCAGCGGCGAGGCAGAGCAGTTTTGGCGCGAGCGGCACGAGATTGCGCGCCGATTCGCGCGTAATCGCCGGCAGCGGCGCGAGCGCGGTCGCGATGGCGTTTACCGCGATTGGATTCATGTGGCTTTACCGAGCTCGCGCGTCTTGGCGTTCCGCAGCGCCGCCCAGGATATTGTCGCGCGCCACAGTGTGTGCTTACAAGAAAGCGGTTTATGGGTCCAGCCGGAACTGTTTTCCATGCGGCTAGGGGCCGACGATGGCTTGGTTGCCAATCCCCAACTGGCGCTCGAAGAGACGATCGAAGCACTGTTGCGCCTGGTCCAACACATGGGTGGTTCGATGGAGTACACCCATGGCGTCGGTGTAAAGCTCGCTCCATTGATGACCGAAGAACATGGCCATGGTCTACAAATAATGCGCCAGATCAAGCGGGCTCTCGATCCCAACAATATCCTCAATCCGGGGAAAATGGGCCTTTAGCTTTACGTGTCAACTTGGCTGCCGTCTAATTGCCAGCGCAAAGTAATCTTGCGGCGCTTGGATCTACACGTTATTTTTTATACGAGCGCACGCATCTCCATCAGGGGTATTTATGAAAACGCTGGTATCGTTGGTCTTGAGCGGTTTGCTTATTTGGAGCTGCTCTACCGCGCCTTACACCGGGCGCCGTCAAGTCATTCTGGTTTCCGAGGGACAGGAAACTGCCCTCGGCGACGATGCCTACAAGCACGTCTTGCGCGATAGTGTGATCACACATAATGCGGACGCTGAACGGATTGTCCGCAAGGTCGGTGAACGCATTGCCGCGGTCGCCAACAAGCCTGATTACAAATGGGAGTTCACGGTGATCAATGATCCAGAGATGGTCAACGCCTTCGCTGTCCCGGGCGGCAAGGTGGCGGCCTACACCGGAATCTTCGCGCCGGCGCGGGATGAGGCCGGCTTAGCCGTGGTGCTGGGCCATGAAGTTGCCCATGCTTTAGCGCGTCATCCGGCGGAGCGCATGAGCCAGGGATTGCTCTTGCAGTTGGGCGGCGTCGGCCTAGGCGTTGCCTTGGGTAAGAATCCGGCGATGGCTAACCAAGTGTTGCAGGCTTACGGAATTATCGGCGGCGTCGGTGTTGCGTTGCCGTTTAGCCGCTCGCAGGAAACCGAAGCGGATCACATCGGGTTGATCCTGATGGCCAAGGCGGGTTACGACCCGCGCGTCGCCGTTGATCTGTGGCAGCGCATGGAAACCATGGAAAAGAAAGACGGCGCTAAAGGGCGGCCGCCGGATTTTCTCTCGACCCATCCCGGCTACGAAGCCCGCGTACAAAATATTCGCTCGTTTTTGCCGGAAGCTTTGTCGTATTATCAGCCGAGCAACGCACGTCTTGAGACTCTACCGTCGCCGGAGTCGTTGGATACCCCAGCGGCGAAGTCCGAGCGCGAGCTAATGAAACGCATGGACGCGATCAATCGCGCCATTGAGCAGCAGAACGGCGAACGGGCGGTGGTCGAAGCATTGGCGTACGAGTTACGTATGAGTCCCCAGTCCATCGTGCAGGAGCGTCAACAGCTTCAGACCGGCTATGGTCA
>DASSGE010000750.1:0-5796 GCA_035693605.1 Binatia bacterium | reverse complement strand
GGGACATCGAACCCTTGGGCGGTGAAGATTTGGAAAAAATCGCCAAAGAGATCATGGTCCAACCTGCCGAGGTCATCGAACGGGTGAAAAAAATGTTGGCGAGTTGACTCGAGTTTTAAACACCGCGGATATGCTTGGTTGACTTGCACTTGAACCGGCAGGACAATGGCCGAAAACATCGCCAACAATATGAACACGAGATCCGAGCTTTGTTTGAGTCTAGCGCACGCAACGGACGCTAACGCCATCGCCAATATGTCACGGGACTTGATCGAGAACGGCTTAAACTGGCGCTGGACGGAGCAGCGGGTAACCGCAAACATCGACGACCCCGCGATTAACGTGCTCGTTGCCCGACTCGACAATCGACTCGCCGGTTTTGGTATCATGAAATACGGCGAACGGGTCGCGCATCTAAACTTATTCGCTGTCGCGCCCGACTGCAGGCGCACCGGCATCGGACGTCAACTCCTGCGTTGGTTGGAACGATGCGCGTCGGTGGCAGGGAACGTTGCCATCTCTCTTGAAGTGCGCGCCAGCAACACCGGCGCTCAGCGATTTTATGAAAGTATGGGTTACCGGATCCTCGTACAACTCCCCGGCTACTACCAAGGCGTTGAACCCGCCCTGCGCATGGGCCGGCGATTAATCGCTAGGGGCAACTAGCATCAACGGCGCGTTTGCCACTTGCAGGTCTTGCACTTCCCGTTGTCATCGAGATCATCTCTTACCGCCGCTATCTCTGAGCCTCGCGCCAAACGCGTCATGCTTATTTCTTCCCCCAAATCTGCTCGAAAAAACCGCTCTTCTCCATCTCGTCGAGGTAGCGCGTATCCATCATCTCCTGCGGCTTAACCGATTTCGCGCGCGGCTCGACGGGAGCGATTTCATCCAGTGTCGATTGGAAGCCTTCGGGCTTCATCGCCAGGCGCGGCTCCAAGGCTTTGATCTCGACGTTGTAGCTTGCCTCCAGAAGCTTGCGATCGTCGACCCGCAAATATTTCCCCAAGACCTTGTAGGTGTATTCGCGGTCGACGTGCATGATACGCGCCGCTTCGGCCATCGCGCGCATGAAGCGGCCGATCACCGCACCACGCTTGGCGATGATCGTGCGGCGCGTGATGAAGGTCGTCGCCGCGTAAGCGATCTTCAAGTCGGGACCATAGACCACATAGTGATAACCCATCTTGAGCGCCTGCGCGTCGGTGGGAACCGTCAACACCGCCGCATCGATGCCTTGAGCGACCAACGCCGCCAGGGTCTCCGGCGCGCCACCGGCTTGGATGAAGCTCACTTCGCGCGGATCGATGTTGTAATGGCGCAGCGCTTGCACGGCAAAATAGTGCGGATTGCTGCCAATGCGCGATACACCGATGCGTTTGCCCTTCAATTGTTCAGGACGCGCGATCTCGGGCTTGGCGATTACGCTGTGAGTCAACAGGCTTTTGATGCCGCCGACAAAGACCGGGTCCTTGTTCCCCTGCACCCACGGCCGGGTAATACTCGCCGCGCCGATCACCGCCACCTCACTGTCGCCGGATAGAATCGCCGCGACCGAAGGGGCGCCGGGCGTGACAAACACCATCGGCACGTCCAAATCATATTTCTTGAATAGCCCCGCCTCTTGGGCGATCCATGGGTAGGCCTGCGACATCACCCGCGCGGTGTAGATCATATTGACCCGGTCCGCCGCGATAGTAATCCCCATTGGCACAATCGAAGCGATAAGCACTGTTAAACTTGCACAATGCGCGACTCGCGCGAAACGTCGAAGCATCATCATCGCCCCTCCCTGATAGACCCATTCCAGATTGCCACGTTTGTACAACAAATAGCCCGCGGAAACCAAATCAATTTCTTGTTGTCACTCGTGCCTTACGGCTCAAGCCTCACGCTTGTAATTGCTTTGACAAACCTGTCGTACCTGTAGCAACATCCACCACAGCCAGTCCAAGGAGGCTAAAGAAATGAGCACTCACATCGTCTCCACCCCGACCCATGAACGATGCGTCACGTCCTACGCCGCGCGCACCCAGTACAAACCGGGCACGGTCCATCCGCCGCACATCAAAGTCAAAGACGCCATCGATATCCATTGCCACGCTCACGAAGGTCAGCAGGATCCCTTCGACCTGGCGCGGCGCGCATCGCTCGCCGAGATGAAAGGCTTGTTGTTCAAAAGCATTCCAGGAGACGATCCGGTGCAGGCAACTCAAGCGGTCCAGGACGACGTTAACCGCTGGGCGGAAAAACAAGAAGGCGTTAAACCGATCAACTGCTGGTCGGCGTATGTCTGCGGCAGGCAAATGGCGCCGGTGACGGCAAAGATCGTCAGCGACATGATCGACCGCGGTGTAACCGCGATCTGGCTGCCGGTGTTCACCCATGCGATCACCATGAGCACCGTCGGCACCTACGGCCGCTTCGTACGCGGCCGGGAAAACGCCGGCTGGGTCGGGCCGATTCCTTGGGATGAAGCGCTCAAAACCGGCCACTACGATCTAGACGCGAACGGCAAACTGAAACCCGAGATCCGCGACATCGTTCATCTCTGCGCCGATAGAAACGTCGCCCTGTTTTTCGGCCACGCAACGCATGCGGAAATTTACAAACTCGCCGAAGAAGTCGAGAAATCCGGCTTGAAGCGGGCCGTCATCGATCATCCCTTCAGCCCATTCCTAAATGTGTCACCGGAGATGATGAAAGAGATCCGCGGCACCGGTGTGCTGTTCAATTTCACTTGGGACGAACTCTCGCCGCTCCTGGGCGTCGACCCGCAGATCATGTACAACACGATCCGCGAAGTCGGCGTCGAGCACTTCACCTTGTCGAGTGACGCCGGCGAACCGCTCTTCCCCGACTCCGTCGAAGCCATGCGCCTGGTGCGCGGCTACATGGAGGCGTTTGGTTTGAATCAGGACGAGCTTTACACCGTGTGCACGAAGAATCCGGCCCGGGTGGTGGGGCTTGCCCTGCAATAAAGCAGGCCAAGCGGTTCATCGTTCAAGAGTTCAAGGAGAAATGCCTGCGTTTTTAAGTCCGCCGTCACATTGAACCTTTATACCTTGAACTTTGAACCGCGGTTGAGGCTATCGTAGCCCCAACCGCTCGAACGTCCCGTCCTTCTCCATTTCTTCGAGAAAGCGCCGGTCGATCAGCTGCTCCGCCTTCACCTGTTTGGCACGCGGATCGGTTTTGGCGATTTCGTCGAGGGTCGCCTGAATCGCGATCGGTTTGATGTCTAATTTTGGTTCCAGCACTTTCATTTCCGCCGTGTAGGCGGCGTCAAAGACCTTGCGGTCGGTGAGACCGATTTTCTTGGCCATGAGTCTAAACGCCAACTCGCGGTCCGTCCTCATGATTTTATAGGACTCAGCCATCATGCGCATAAACTGGCTGATCACCCTCGGCCGTTTGGCGATGATTGAGCGGAGCGTCACGAACCCGGTCGCCACGTAAGGCGGTTTGATCTCCCGGCCGTCGATGACGTAGTTGAAGCCTTGAAAGGCTGCGCGTGTGTCCTGTGGTGTCGTTATCGAAGCCGCGTCGACAGCGCCCGTGGCGAGCGCCAAAAAGGTTTCCGGCGCGCCGCCGGTTTGAATCATGTTCACATCCTTGAGCGGATCGAGACCCTTTTGCCGCATCGCCAATTGCGTAAAATAGTGCGAGTTGCCGCCGATGCGGCCGACGCCGATTCTTTTACCTTTTAAATCCTCCGGTCGTTTGATGTCCGGCTTACCCATGATGCTATGGGTAAGGACATTTTTCACCGAACCGATAAAAACGAAATCGGTATTGCCGCTCAAGTACGCCCGGATGGGCCCTTCGCCACCGACGATGGCCACGCTGCCGTTGCCGCTGCTCATCGCGGCGGTCACGATGCCCGAAGAGGCGATATAGACTAGCTGAAAGTCGAGGTCGTACTTCGGATACAGCCGCGCCTCCTCCGCGAACCAAGGCACGGCCATGGCGATACTCGGCGCCGACTGAAGGCCGACGAGTCGCTCGGCAGCAAGTGATCCTGCTCTGGTAAAAAGGAGTCCGCAGCCTAGTGCCAGCGATATCACGCCGGCGCGAGCGGTTGGACATTTGTCTGTAAACATTTTGTTCTCCTCCACCTTCGACCAAATCAATTGAGCTTGGTTATGCATCGCAAATTGAGAACGTTCCGTGCAGGCTCTGAGGAAACGACCTGCCCTGAAAGGGCGTCGGCCACTTACTACACGCCCCGCCGTATTGCATAAGCATCACCCAGCACGGCCATCGAGCCTCGGTTGCATCAGAATCGGCGCGTACACGAATGTAAAGATCGCAAACCCTGCGAGCCAGAGCACTCCGCCTAGAACAACCAACTGGACAAACCATTGTGGGTACAAAATCGGCAGTAACCCACGGATAACCGCGGCAAGATTGATCGCAGTAAAGGCAATTGCCATCCCATTTCCAACCTTAAGCGGCCGGGCGGTATGACCTAAGGAAACACGCGCCATCATGCCCATGGTCAACACACCGATGGCGCCGAGTGCGAATGCGTGAAGCGTAAACTGCGGCGGAACGACTCCTAGAGCCGAGCCAGTCTTCAATAACAACCCTGCGACAACCCAGCCATAACCGAGATGAAGCACCCAAAGTAACGGAACAGGCCAAAGCCGGTGCGAATACCACCCGCCGAGCCGAATCCCGTTGGCGATCGCCGCGATTCCGGCAAACAAGCCGATAATGCGCGGATCGATGAAAAGGAATTCGGCAAGCGTAAAGGCAATCACACCCAATATCGCGAGCCATTCAATGGCGCGCCAACGTTTGATCTGAACCCCCTCAAGCGCACGCTCGGTGAAGAACGGAATGACTCGGCCGCCCATGACGACGATCAACAAAACGACTAAATCAAGGCTGACGAGGACAGCTCGATGCGCGAGATTCGACATGACGCCGAGAATCTCCAGATGAATGAGAAGATTTGCCAACCACAAAAACGCTATGAGCGGGAGAAAGACAAAATTTCGCCGTTCACCCCGCCGAGCTAGCGGCACGCCGATAGCGACAATAAGCGCCGGCAAAAAACTAAGATCAACCAGAGCGATCAATACGGGGGGCAAGACCAAAGGGAAAAAAGGCAATATGCGACCGAAACACCAAACCAACGTCAGGGCGGCTAGAGACCAGCCTTGCGCCGTAGTCATTTCAGTCCAATTGCGCACCGCGGTAAGCAGAAAGCCGGCGATCACTGCGGCGGTATAGCCGAAGATCATTTCGTGGCTATGCCAGCCGATCTGACCATAATACGAATTCAGAGGGAACCAACCGACAAACGTCGGCAACCATAGAGCGACAGCAAAAATCGCGAACAGACCGCCGAGCAGAAAAAAAGGGCGAAAACCCAGGGCAAATAGAGTTGGCATAGAGCGGCCTCAATCCTGGCGGGATAAAATTACCATTCGCGATCGCCCGAACGCGTTGGCAACGACCGCCAACGCCCAAAAACTATTTCTTGGATAGCTGCTTGATAAAACCCGTTGCTTCCATCTCCTGAACAAAACTCGGATCGACGAAACTCCGCGGGTCCGCCGATGCTGCTTTGGGGACTTTTGGCGCCATGTCGTCAAGCAATGTTTTGATCCCGGCGGGATCGGGGTACGGCGCGTCGAGCAGCACTGAGGTGTAATTGCGATAAGTTCGCTCCAAACCTTCCGGGTCGGTGAGCCGGGTGTACTTGCCGATAATCGTCTTCGTCCCTTCCTTATCTGCTTTGACCAGGTGCAGCGCCTCGGTCATCGCCCGGGCGAACCGGCTCAC
>DASSGE010000749.1:0-10588 GCA_035693605.1 Binatia bacterium | reverse complement strand
GATTTGACGATCAACGAACTCATGCGGATACGCGAACGGCCGGCGGCCGTTACTGTTGAACGATTCGCGGGATCTAAAGTTCAAGGGCGGAGAACCGCCACGAAAAAATAACTGCGGGCTACGCTTTCCTGATATCCTGCTCAAATATCCAGCGAACCCTCTGACAATGATTCAGATCCCGACCAACACGGCTTTGCTCCGCCAGATTCTTGTCGCATTTATTCGTAACGAAGTGCTCAAGACTGGGCTCGCCGGCGTGGTGGTAGGGCTCTCTGGCGGCGTCGATTCGGCACTGAGTGCGATGTTGGCCGTCGAGGCTCTGGGGCCAAAAAATGTATTGGGCGTGTTGATGCCTTACAAGAGTTCCCATCCCGACAGCCAGACTCACGCTGAGATGGTCGTACAGAAGAGCGGCATCGAGTCGCTCTTGGTGGATATCACGCCGCAGATCGATGACTATTTCGAAAGGTTTGCGGACGCCGACGCGCGCCGGCGCGGCAACAAAATGGCGCGCGAACGCATGACGATCCTCTACGATCAATCGATGCGGTGGGCTGCACTAGTACTTGGCACAAGCAACAAGACCGAGCTTTTGTTGGGCTATGGTACGCTTCATGGCGACATGGCTTCGGCGCTTAATCCGCTAGGCGATCTCTATAAGACCCAAGTCTGGGCGCTTTCCGAGGCAGTTGGCGTGCCCGAGGTGATCGTCGCCAAGGACCCATCAGCCGATCTCTGGATCGGCCAGACCGATGAAGGCGAGTTGGGTTTTAGTTATCGCGAGGTCGATAAACTGCTCTATTTGATGGTCGACCAGCGCTATACTAAAGCCGAGTTGAGGGCGGCCGGTTTTCCCGAACGCTTTATCGACGAGATTGCCGCGCGCATTATGAATTCTCAATTCAAACGTCGCCTGCCGGTGATTGCCAAAGTCTCGCAACGCACCATCGACCGCGACTTTCGCTACTCGAGAGACTGGGGCAAATGAAGCAGGAATCGGGTATATTGAATTCAGAAGCCAGAATTCAGAATTCGGGATGCTATGCCGAGGGAACCCGCCAAAACATTTGCTGAGTGTGGCAAAGATCTCATCAGTTTGTCTTGGGGGAGTCATAGACTTAGCGTTGCGGCGCGCCGTGGTATCGATTCCTGCCAACATTGCGGAAGTTTCAAGCGACGTGGGAAATTGGACAAAGGCCGCTTTCAAAACGTCTCGCAAGCTTCCATTGAGGAATGTCGATATTATTTGATTTTCGCGCGTGACCTGAACTACGGGAGTGAGCCGTCACTTATGAATCTCTGAGAAGAAGTGAGTAAACTGCTAGATTCATACACCCAATCTGTGTATCGCTCGGTCCTGCGATAGTTCTGGCCCGGTCTGAATACTGGATTCTGACTACTGAATTCCCATTTATCCATGCCCGGCATCCTCTACATCGTGCCGACGCCGATCGGCAATCTCGAAGACATCACTTTACGCGCTCTGCGCGTTCTCAAAGAAGTCGAACTGATCGCTGCGGAGGATACCCGCCATACGCGAAATTTGCTCGCACACTTTGGTATCAAGACGGCGCTCACCAGCTATCACGAACACAACGAGCGCAACAAGTCGCGCAGTCTCGTCGAGCGTCTGAAGAGCGGCGCTAGTATCGCCCTGGTATCCGACGCCGGCACGCCGGCAATTTCCGACCCGGGTTATCGCATCGTTGTCGATGCTATCGAGGCGGGGCTTCAAGTGATTCCATTGCCCGGCGCGTCGGCATTGACCACGGCACTGAGCGCTAGCGGCTTACCAACGGACCGGTTTTTGTTTGAGGGCTTTCTGCCAGCCAAGCCGCAGGAGCGCAAAGTCAAGCTTCAAGCGCTGCGCAGTGAGACCGCGACATTGGTGTTTTACGAGGCGCCGCACCGGTTAACGGACTCGCTTGCCGACATGCTCAAGATTTTCGGCGATCGCGAGATTGCGATGGCCCGTGAGCTGACCAAAGTGCACGAGGAGTTTCGACGCGGAAAATTATCCGAGATCGTTGGCCCGCTCGACGACCATGAGATCAAAGGCGAGCTTGTCATTGTCGTGCAGGGCGCCACCGGCGAGGCGGTGATATCCGACGCGGAATTACAGGTGACGATCCGTCAGTTGAGAGGCGAGGGCATGGGCGTCAAAGAAATCGCCGAATTGTTGGGCGAGCGTTACGGATTGGCGAAGAAGCATGTTTACAAGCTGGCGCTCGAAGTCAAAGCGCCAACACGAGCCTCGTGATCTCGGCTAACGCCTAATCGTGAAGCCAATAAAGTTGTTCTCAGGATTTTGCCATTGCGCATCGACACTGGCCACCCGCGCTCCTTCCGGTCCTTTATGGCACCAGGCGATGAGCTGATCCAGCTTTGCCTTGCTGCCTTCCGCGACAGATTCCACCGATCCATCGGGCCGATTCATCACCCAACCGGTGAGACCTAACTGCTGCGCCTGCTGTAACATGGAAGCACGGTAATACACGCCCTGGACCCGGCCGAATATGCGGACACGAACGCGTCTTGTCTCCAGTGGATCGATCATACATTTCTCGCAACACTGTTTAACTTAGTACGGACTTCCGCGGCAAGACAGGAGCATTTTATACAGATTGTCATTAGGCCATTGTAAATTTTGTTGCTCAACGGGTTCAGTTCTAGAACATTTGACAAGCGACCGAGGACTTTTGTAGCTTAATGGCGTTTTTTTTAGAGGAGTCTGTTTAGCCAATAGTGTACCGAGGTAATCCCGTCGGTGAGACCCATTTGCGGCCCGACTTTTGGCTAAGTCGATCCCGACAATAGCTTGCATCGATCTAACTAGAGGAGGGGCCAAGATGGGAGCGAAATTATACGTCGGCAATCTTGCGTACGCCGTGACTGACGACCGGCTGCAGCAGCATTTCGCGCAGCAAGGATCGGTGGTCAGCGCGCGCGTCATCACCGATAAATTCAGCGGCCGGTCCAAGGGTTTCGGTTTTGTCGAGATGGCCTCCGAAGCCGAAGCGGCGAAAGCGCTGAACGCCCTAAACGGCACCGATTTCGAAGGACGCAATATCGTCGTCAGCGAAGCGCGTCCCCAGACGCCGCGTCCGAGCGGCGCTGATGGATACCCCGTCAGTGGCGCCCGTCCGCCACGGCGCGACCGTGATCGATATTAACCGGCGCGCAGCAGTTCCAGCAATTCTTCTTCGCGCAAAATTTTCACGCCGAGCTCCTGAGCTTTCTTGAGCTTGGAGCCGGGATCGGCGCCGGCGACGACGTAGCTTGTGTTGCGACTGACGCTTGACGATACCCGGCCGCCGAGCGCTTCGATGCGCTTCTGCGCTTCCGGCCGCGACATGGCTTCAAGCCCGCCGGTCAGCACGAAGGTAGCGCCAGTCAAAGTTCCAGCCTTTTTCGTTTCCGATCTAAACTGCACGCCGGCCCGTTTGAGTTTTTCCAGTACCTGCCGGTTGGAGTCCTGGTGAAAAAATCGCGCGATGCTCTTGGCCACTTCGGGACCTATTTCGCGAACTTCGACGAGGTCTTCTTCCGAGGCTGCGACGATTTTTTCGAGTGTGCCGAAATGCTCGGCAAGCAGTTTGGACGTTGCTTCCCCCACATGGCGAATGCCTAAGGCGGTCAAACAGCGCGGTAGCGTGGCAGTTTTACTGCGTTCCAAAGCGTCGAGTAAGTTCTGCGCCGACTTGTCCGCCATGCGGGCCAAATTGGCGAGCTGCGCTTTCGTCAGACTATAAAGATCGGCGACGTCGTGCACCAGCCCGCGGTCGACGAGTTGATCGATGAGCTTTTCGCCCAAACCCTCGATATCCATCGCGCCGCGTGAGCCGAAGAATTTTAAACTCTCCTTCAACTTGGCGGCGCAGGCGATGCCGACACAGCGGTAGGCGGCTTCGCCTTCTTCGCGGAAAACTTCAGCGCCGCATACCGGGCATTGTCCTGGCATGGTGAAAGGTTTTTCGTCGCCGCTGCGTTTGTCTTCGATGACTTTGACCACGTACGGGATCACGTCGCCCGCACGCTCGACAACGATGGTGTCGCCGATGCGGATATCTTTGCGATTGATCTCGTCCATGTTGTGCAGCGAGGCACTTTTGACGATGACGCCGCCGATGGCCACCGGTTCAAGGCTCGCCACCGGCGTAAGTGTGCCGGTGCGGCCGACTTGAGCGACGATGTCGAGAACGCGCGTGGTCGCTTGCCGCGGTTTGAACTTGTAGGCGATCGCCCAGCGCGGTGAGCGGGCGATTTGTCCCAACCGTTCCTGCAGTTCCGTGTTGTTCACTTTGACTACCAGTCCATCAATCTCGTAGGGCAGGGTGTCGCGTTCGGCTTCCATCTGATCGCGATAGCTCAAGATCGCGTCCAAACCGCGGCAGAGTTTACCGCGCGGTACCGGCTTCAGACCCCACGTTTGGATGCGCTCGCGGAAATCCCAATGGCTTGCGAACGCCGTACCTTCGACGTTGCCGAAACCGTGGCAAAAGATGTCCAGTGGCCGTTTTGCCGTGATCGTCGAGTCGAGCTGTTTGAGCGAGCCGGCGGCCGCGTTGCGTGGGTTGGCAAATACCGGCTGGCCTTCTTCGTCGCGCTCACGGTTCATCTTTTGAAAGGCGGCGCGGCCGAGGAAAACTTCGCCGCGGATTTCTAGCCGGCGCGGCGGTATCTGGCCAGCGGAGCGCAAGTTCAATGGTATCGAGCGTATGGTTTTGAGATTGAGCGTGATGTCTTCGCCATTGATCCCGTCGCCTCGCGTCGAGCCGACGGTGAATTTGCCATCGATATAAACCAACTCGACCGCTAGGCCGTCGATTTTCGGCTCGACGGCGTATTCAATGGCCTCGCGGTGTTTCAAAAAGCGTTGAATTCGCTCCTCGAACTCTTTGAGTTCCTCGCCGTCCATGGCGTTATTGAGTGAGAGCATCGGCAGGCTGTGCTGCACCGTGGTGAACTTCTCCAATGGCGGCGCGCCAACTTTGAGCGACGGCGAGTCCGGCGTAGTGAGATCGGGAAATTCAGTTTCCAATTCAACCAGACGGCGGAAAAGTCGGTCGTATTCGGCGTCGCTCACCAACGGGTTGTCGAGCACGTGGTATTGATAGTTGTGCTTTTCGATCTCCCGGCGCAGTTCGGCAACTTCTTTGGCGGCACGATCGTGGGCGGTGTTGGCCATGGACTTTACTTCTCGGAGGTTTAACGCGGCGAAAATACTTCCGCCGCGGGGAAATTAGCATAGTTGGTGCGGCGAATGAAGGCTCAGCCGGTCTACATTGACCCCCTCGGATGGGCATGTTACACCTTGCCATAATGGGTACACGCGGCTTTCGGACAGGCTTTTTGCTGGTCATTCTGTCCGGTTGTGCGACGGCGACGCCCGATCATCAACTGCCTCCCGACGGCTTGAATTGGATTCCCGAGGGGCCTTTTAGTAAGACTGCCAAAGTCGACATTCCCGACGAAGCTGGTGCCTTCAATCATTTCCTCAAAGGCCAATTGCTGCTCATCGAGGGTGAGTTCGAGCCGGCTCTAAAAGAATTTGAAGCCGCCTCGAAAGCGAGTCCAACGGACGGCTTTTTACATTATCGTTTGGCGCAGCTCTACCTGCGCCGCGGCGATCTTAGAAAGGCCATGGGCGAGGCGGAGTCTGCAGTTAGTCTTGAACCCAAGAGCGTCGAATACCATTTGCTCCTGGCCGGGCTTTATTCAGCGGTCGGCGACAACCAAAAAGGCCTGGCGGAATACAACGAGGTCTTGAAGCTCGATGCGAAAAACCTCGAAGCGTTGCTCTACGCCGGGGCCTTATACCTGCAAACCGAAGATCTGGCGCGGGCAACGCAGCGTTTAGACGAGTTGCTCAAACTCGACGACAATTCCGCGCTGGGCCACTACTACCTCGGCCGGGTACGCGCCAAGAGCAAGCTCTATTTGGGCGCCGAGCAAAGCTTTCGCAAGGCTTTGGAGCTTAATCCCAAATCGGAATCGGTGTTGATGGACTTGGCGCTGGTCTATGAACTCGAAGGCAAGACTGAGGATGCGATTCAGACCTACCAACGGTTGCTGCAAGTCAACCCGCAACATGTTTGGTCGCGCCGCCGCTTGGGTGAGCTCTATGTCGGGCAGAATAAGCTCGACGAAGCGCTGCGCCAGTTCGAGCGCCTGGAAGGCGCGGAAACCGATCCGCGCGATACCCGTATCAAGATCGGCTTGATATCCTTCGAGAAGGGCGACTATGACCGGGCCGCCACCGAATTCAACCTAGTTCTCGCCGGCGATCCGGAAAACGACCGGGCGCGTTATTATCTTGCCGCGACTTATATTGAGCTCAAAGCCAATGATAAGGCACTCGAAGCGTTCGAGCGCATTTCCGAAAAGAGCGAATTCTACGCCGATGCCCGGGTGCAGGCGGCGCAACTCTACGAACGCAAGGAGCAAACCGCCAAAGCGATAGAGGTGCTGCAGACGGTCATCAAGAAGCTTAATGACCGCAAGGAGATCCACGCCTATTTGAGTGTGTTGTATCGTAAAACCAAGGACTTTCCACGGGCGATTCAGTCGATGGAACGGGTCGTCGCACTCGATCCTAAGAACGACGAGGCTCACTTTCAACTGGGCGCGCTCTACGACGAAGGCAAAGTCAAGGATAAATCCATCGCCAGCATGAAAAAAGCCATCGAGCTCAATCCCAAGAACGCGCCGGCGCTCAACTACCTGGGCTATACCTGGGCGGAGATGGGTGTGCAGCTCGACGAAGCCGAAGATTTGATCGTGCGCGCGCTCAAGATCGCGCCCAACGATGGTTTTTACATCGACAGCTTGGGATGGGTTTACTATCAAAAGGGCGACTACCCGCGCGCTGTCGAGCAGCTTGAACGTGCCGTGGAACTCACGGTTGATGATCCGACAATTATCGAACATCTGGGCGACGCCTATGAGAAGACCGGCCGGATCGATCGCGCCGTGGCGCGCTATCGCGAATCGCTCAAATTCTCCAAAGACCCTGAGCAGAGCAAGCGCGTGCGCGAAAAAATCCAGCGACTGGAGAGAAAGATTTGACCGTCTCCGTCCGTCGCGCCGGCACGGCTTATCCGTCGGCCGCCAACGTTTTGCTCGCTGTTCTGGCACTTCTCGTCATTGGTTGTTCGACCACCACCAAACCCCCGGTGCTGCCGCAACTCCCTGTGCCGCAGTGGGAGTCGAGTAAGTTGATCGACTCGATCGGTCAACGGCGCCAACAGTTCCGCTCGGTACGCGCACTGGCGCGGGTCAACTATGCCGGCCCGGAAGGTAAACATGGTTTCGAAGAAGCGGTGATGGTTCAGCGGCCCGATCGTCTGCGTTTGGAGACATTGTCGATGCTCGGGGCGATCCTCATCGTCACGGCCAACGACCAGGAGATTATTGGCTACCACCCGCGCGAAGGAGTGCTGGTGCGCGGCAGAAGTTCCAAAGAAAACTTATTGCGACTCACCCAGATTCCGTTGGAGCTCGAAGAGGTGACGGCGCTGCTGTTGGGTCTGCCGCCGGTGGAAACGTCGGCGCCCTGGCGCCAAGAGGGCAACTCGCTGATATTTTCCGCCGATGGCAGGACCAAAGACAGCCTGATATTCGAATCGCCACTACCGGTGCCGACCCAATGGCAGCGCTTCAATGGCGGTGGCGCGTTGGAATTGACCGCACGCTTCTCTGAATACATCACCACGCCAGCCGGCTTGTTTCCATCCAAAATCAACATCGAGGCGCCGCGGCAAGGAAAGAAGTTGGAGATTCGCTTTCAAGAGCCGGAGTTTAACGCCAATCTCCCCGCCGAATCGTTTTCTCAACAGAAGCCGCCTCATGTTCAGGAATTTCCCATTGAGATGATCGGTAGTTGAGCGATGTTTTGCAAAAGCTGGCGACTGATCCTCCCGCTATTTTTTATCCTCGGTTGCGGCGATAAGACCGAAGTCAAAGTCACAGATTTTAAACCAGCCGCGAACAAAGATGCCGCAAGCAAGCCGGTGACCGGTGATTGGCTGGTGATGCACAGTCTCAGTGATCCTGAGCAGCTCAACCCTCTGACCAGCAACGATTCGGCATCGAGTGAAGTGCTCGAATTAATCTTCGAAGGGTTGTTATCTCGCGATCCGCGCACTTTGGCGTTCAAACCGGTAATTGCTGAAGCGCGTCCCGAAGTTTCTCAGGACCACCTCAGCTACACGTTCAAAATACGTAAAGATGCGCATTTTCAAGACGGCCGACCGGTAACCGGCGAAGACATTTTGTTTAGCGTGAAGGCGATCAAATGTCCCTTTGTCAATGCGCCGTTTCTGCGTGTTTACTTTAACTCCCTCATAGATGCCGAACTGATTGATCCCCATACGATTCGATTTCTGACCAAGGAGCCTTACTTCCTCAATGAAAGCGTGCTTGGCGGCATCACCGTATTGCCCCGGCACTATTATGATCCCGAGAACCTTTTGGCCCGGGTTTCGGTCAAACAGCTGGCGCAAGATCCGCAAAAGCTCGCTCCAGAGGTGAAACGATTCGGCGAGCAATTCAACAAGAACTACAGCCGAAATCCGATGGGCAGCGGGCCGTTCAAGTTTGGCAGCTGGAAAACCGGCCGCGAGGTGGAGTTGATCCGCGATGACAAATATTGGGGGCGCGGCAAAGCCGGCATCGATCAAGTCTATATCGATCGGTGGAAATTCCGCATTATCAACAACCCGGATGCGGCCCTGATTCGACTCAAAAGCGGCAGCTTGGACTTCATCGAGGGTCTGCAGCCGGTGCAATACGTGCGTGGCACCGGCAGCCAAAGATTCAAGCAAGAGTTTCAAACCTATGAATATTACGCCCCCACTTACACGTACATCGGCTGGAACAACGACCATCGGATCTTTCGCGACAAAAGAGTTCGCCAGGCGATGACTTATTTGACGGACCGTCGCCAGATCGTCAAATCGGTGCTCTTTGGGCTCGGTGAAGTGGTCGACAGCCATATTTATCTATTCCGGCCCGAGTACGACAAGACGCTCGTCAGTTATCCGTTCGATCCGAAGAAAGCCATGGAGTTGCTGAATGAAGCCGGTTGGCGCGACAGTGACGGCGACGGCATCCTCGATAAGGAAATCGACGGCAGGCGCGTACCGCTGCGCTTCGAAATCAAAGTGAACTCGGGCAACGCCGTGCGTAAGAGCGTCGCCTTGGTCTTGCTCGATGAACTCAAGAAACACGGCATCGCCGCCAGCGTGCGCGAACTGGACTGGACGATCTTCCTTAACGACGTTAAAAATCATAATTTCGATGCGGTCGTCCTCGGCTGGGCGATGACGGTGACCGAGCCGGATGCCTATCAGGTTTGGCATTCCTCTCAGGCGGAGAACAAGGGTTCCAACGCGATCAGCTATAAGAATTCGCGTGTCGACGCGATACTGGAATCGTACCGGCGCGAGTTCGATCCGCAGAAGCGCATTGAAATGTACAAAGAGTTTCAACAAATCTTGAACGACGAGCAGCCCTACACCTTTCTTTATATCGGTAAGCGGGTGTCGGCGGTGCAGCGGCGCTTTGCCGGCGTCGAAGTCTATCCCAACGGACTGCGACCGACCGAATGGTGGGTGCCGACAGCCCGACAGAAATACGTCAGTACCCTGACTGCCCAATAGTTGCCTCCTCATGACCGCTTACTTTATTCAACGTTTGCTGCTGATGATTCCGACGTTTCTTGGCATCACCTTAATTGTTTTCTTGATTGTCCGCTTGGCGCCGGGCGATCCGGCGGAATTGCGCGCGGCGGGTGGTTTGGGCGCCGCGGCTGGCGCCGGCATTTCAGTGGATAAGAAAGGCGCGGTGGATGAAGCCATGGCCCAGTGGCGCGCGCAGTACGGTCTCGATAAGCCACTTTATGCGCAATACGCTATCTGGCTGAAAAATATTTTCACTCTCAGCTTTGGCGATTCATTCAAAGACAGCCAGCCGGTATGGAATAAGATCGCCGAGCGCTTACCGGTGACTCTGACGCTCAACTTCTGGTCCCTGCTCGTGGTTTACCTGGTGGCGATACCGCTGGGAATCTATTCGGCGACGCATCAGAACTCGTTCGCCGATCAGACGACGACGCTCGTCGCCTTTGTGCTATTCGCCGTACCCCTGGTGTGGGCCGCGACCATGTCGTTGGTATTTCTTTGCGGCGGCGATTTCTATTATCTCTTTCCGCCCGGGGGCCTGGAGTCGCTCGATGCGGTGGAAAGTTGGTCTTGGTGGCGCAAGTTCACGGATCGCTCGTGGCATTTGTTCTTGCCGGTTGTGCTGCTCTCGTATGACGGCTTCGCCGGTTTGTCTCGTTACATGCGCTCGAGCATGCTCGAGGTCTTGCGCCAGGATTACGTTCAGGTGGCGCGCGCCAAGGGATTGGCGGAAGGAGTCGTTGTTTTCAAGCATGTTCTGAGAAATTCGCTGATCCCGCAGGTGACTTTGCTCGCCTCCATCCTGCCTGGATTGATTGGCGGCAGTGTGATTATCGAAACCATCTTTTCCATTCCGGGATTGGGGCAGCTCGGTTTCGAGTCCGTTTTGTCGCGCGACTATCCGG
>DASSGE010000748.1:0-2145 GCA_035693605.1 Binatia bacterium | reverse complement strand
TCGCCGCCGGGTCAGCCTTGTGGATGAACTCCTCGCGGATGAGCGCAAACGCCATCTCCTTGAGATCGTCGCGCCGCTCAGGGTCGGCGCCCTGAATCAGACGGCCAAGCTCTTGAGCCAACCTTTCGATCTCTTGTTCGCGCGCTTCCGGCGCTAGATTTGGAGGATCGGACGTCACCTAAGATTAGGATTGTTGATTATTATAGAAAATATTCTTTGTCAACAATTTAGCCCTTCTTGTGACGTTAACGACTGAGCAAAATCACCGCAGTACCAGCCATTCCTTGTCCTTTGCCAACCCATCCGAGCTTCTCGGTAGTGCTGGCTTTGATGCTGACGTCTTGCTCAGCCATTTTGAGCAGACCCGCAACGCTTTTACACATCGCTGAATAATGCGGCGACAGCTTCGGTCGCTGCGCCATCAAAGTGACATCGACATTGACAATTTTAAACCGCTTTCGCCGCATAATTGCCAGCACAGCGTCGAGAAGCTTGGCGCTGGCTATGCCCTTGTAGCGCGGATCGGTATCGGGGAAATGCGTGCCGATATCCCCTTCGCCCATGGCTCCCAGTAAGGCATTGATAATAGAATGCAGCACCACATCGGCATCGGAATGGCCCAACAAGCCCATCGGCGAGGGGAGCTCGATGCCGCCGAGTATCAATTTACGGCCACGCTGAAAGCGGTGCACGTCAAAACCATGACCGATACGGAACTGTTTTGCCATTGCCTGTTCGTCGGTAGCGATCATCTCGCGAACCGCCGCGACATTCAACCGAACTGCTAAGATGGGTCGATATTAATCGGCGCAGGCCACCTTCCCACGCTAATTCTCACCTGCCAGCGCGAGTTGCCGCGCCACTAACGCGACGTTATGGTGTTCAGTCTGGCTATTCGCTATAATCCGCGCTAAATCCGGGTCCATGCAACCGCGAATGCTAATCATCTGCTTGCTAATTTTTGTAGCGCTGCCGATTTATACCGTGCTGTCGGGTCAGGCGCCGCAGGGCCGCGACTTCCGCACGGCGGATCGTTCCAGTGCCGGTCTCGCGCCAGGCGCCGAGACAACCCCCGAGCCTGTGGTGCAGGTCTATTTTGCCCGCGCGCTCAATTGGCGCGGCATCTTCGGCGTCCACACCTGGATCGCCACCAAGGCGGCAAACGCCACCCAATATACCGTACACCAAGTAATCGGCTGGCGCATTTACCGCGATCTTCCCGCGGTGGTTTCGAGCCCCGGCATTCCCGATGCCCGCTGGTTTGGCAACGAGCCAACGTTGATTGCTGACCTGCGCGGCGATGCTGCCGCTAAGGCGATACCGAAGATCGATGAAGCCATTGCCAACTATCCCTACACAAACGAATACACGCTTTGGCCCGGCCCCAATAGCAACACCTTTGTTGCTTACGTTGGCCGTGCGGTGCCGGAATTGCGCATGGATCTGCCTGCCACAGCGATCGGTAAGGACTACCCGATCAACGGTTCACTAATCGACCGCACCCCAAGCGGAACCGGCTATCAGTTGTCCATGCTCGGAGTGGTGGGCCTGACCATGGCGCGTGAGGAAGGATTCGAACTCAATCTGCTCGGCCTCACGTTCGGCCTCGACTTCTACAAACCGGCAATAAAACTTCCTTTCATTGGCCGCCTCGGCATCGGCGAGCGCTGAGCCTCAAATCGTCCGCGCGCTATTTCCGTAATCGACACAGCGAGGAAGACTAGCTTTCTTAGCGAAATTCCGGCTGAGCGTTATCGATCGTCAGACTTGACCTTCTTTGAGTCAACAGACCAAAATGAAACTTAAGAGACTAATCGGTTCGGCGCGATATCCACTTCTGCGGATCGACCTGGAGAATGAGTTATCCGCAGATATTGCGATGATAATTCTAGCCGAGTAGTAAGCGCTCTAGTCAATACCGGAGAACAAAATGCCAAAATCATGGAGTGGAAAACTAACGGAAATTGATCCGTACCGTATTCCGGTGTTTCTCGGAACCGTTTGGGGTTTAGCTTTCACGCTCCTTATGGTGGACACTAACTTGGCCGATCCTAAAAAATTCGCGGAATCCGATTACATTACGACTTTTTATGTCGCCGGATACTTGATGGCTTCTGGTCAGGCCGAAAGCCTGTACCTGGGGCC
>DASSGE010000747.1:0-2960 GCA_035693605.1 Binatia bacterium | reverse complement strand
CATGGACAAGTTATGGGGAGGCACGAAATGAATTTCAATGGTTGATCGCCGAGCCCGAGATTATGCTTTTTCAACAAATCTACCCGCTGGCGATGAGCGTGCCTGCATCGACTGTTGGTTTATCCCCTGGAAGTCGCGGTTACGAAGTCGGCGACACGGAGTTCGCTGACAAACCTTCCACGCTGATCCCGCAGCTGGAACAGCTGCGGACGGCTCGATATTAAATCCGTGGTGTAATCGACCCCGTCGAAAATCTGCTGCACCGCGTCATGGCTGAAATCGGTGGCCGACCACGGTCATTTTTACTCGCGAAGCCGGGTAGGGTGCACAAAACAGATGACAATAGTTATCCCTCGAAGATTGCATTGGCGATGGAGGCTTTGTGACGGATGCGCAAAATTGGCGTGTGCATTAGCTGCTCCGTTTTTGTGCGCCCAGCGCCAAAATCTGCGCGCAAACTGCGCCGTACAGCTGCAATGAATCTGAATTTGTACTGAGTTGCGCTCAAGGCGGATTGAATTTACTATTTGCTCCGGAGGCCGGTTATGAGAGCCAACAGATGGATGGGATGGAATCTCGGGCTGATAGTCTGGACAGGAATGTTGTTTCCCTCGCACGGCCTGTTTGCCGCGCAGCCCGCCAAGGGTCCGGCGGCTAAGGAGCAGCCGAACAAGACCCCGTCGATCGATGATAAAAACATGACTTGGAAGTTAGCCGGGCGTGAAGGCGATTGCGTGCCGCTGGATATCCTAAGCAAGAAGGGCCCCGCTTACAGCGATATTAAGAGTCCCAAAGAACTGGTCGACAAGCTCAAAGCCAATGGACATCCGGCCGAGATGAAAGAATTCAAAGCGGGAATCCGGCCGGCGGTCGAGGTGCGGGCGCCGTCAGCCGGGATTCACGTCATGTTCGTGCGCCAAGAACACTGTGACAAGAAGCCGCCGGTGGTCGAGAAAAAATCGAGTTAATCGTCCTGTTCGTGGCGTCGGCGCGGCCGGTCGGCCTGCTTGAGAATCTTTTTGCGCAGTCGAATCGACTGCGGTGTGACTTCCACCAGCTCGTCGTCGGCGATCCACTCTAGGGCGGCTTCCAAGCCCATCTCCCGGTGCGGCGATATGATGATGTTCTCGTCCTTGCCGGCAGCGCGCATGTTGGTGAGCTTTTTCTCCTTGCACACGTTGACGTTTAAATCATTTTCGCGCGAGTACTCACCGACCACCATGCCTTCGTAGACTTTGGTGCCCGGCGCGATAAACATGACGCCGCGTTCTTGCAAGTGATAAATCGCATAGGGCGGCGCTGAGCCTTCACGGTCGGCGACCATGGCGGCGTTGGTGCGTGACTGAATCGGTCCATGCCAGGGCTCCCAGCCGTTGAACAGCGCGTTCATAATGCCAGTGCCGCGGGTGTCGGTAAGAAAGCGCGAACGAAAGCCGATCAAGCCGCGCGACGGTACGGCAAATTCCAAGCGCACGCGGCTGGTGCCGGCATGGATCATTTTCGTCATCTTACCCTTGCGCATGGCCAGTAACTGCGACACCACGCCGATAAAATCCTCGGGAATATCGATCACCAAGAGCTCCATCGGTTCATGAATTACGCCGTCGATCTCGCGCGTAACCACGGTGGGCTTGGAGACCATCATCTCGTAGCCCTCGCGGCGCATGGTCTCGATGACGATCGCCAGAGCAAATTCGCCGCGGCCGGTGACTTGGAAGGCATCGGCGGTGGCGGTTTCTTCGACGCGCAGGCTGACATTGCGCCGCGCTTCGAGGAACAAGCGCTCGCGCAGCTTGCGTGAGGTAACATGTTCGCCTTCGCGGCCCGACCATGGCGAATTGTTGGCGATGAACAGCATCGCGATCGTCGGTTCGTCGATGCGAAGCGGCGGCAGCGCCAGCGGTTTCTCGCGGTCGGTGATGGTGTCGCCGATGCCGATGTCTTCGATGCCGGCGATGGCGGCAATGTCGCCGGCTTGCACCGACGGGACTTCGACCCGCTTAAGACCTTGCCAGCCGTAGACTTGGGTGACCTTGATCACCTCCTGTTTGCCGCCAACGCGGCAGAGCATGTATGGCCCCGGTGCCAGCGAGCCATTTTTCACTCGACCGACCGCGAGCCGACCAACGTAGTCGTTATAATCGAGGTTGTTGGCTTGAAATTGCGTCGGCATTGCCGGGTCATAGCTTGGGCCAGGCAGTGTATTCACGATAAGCTCGAACATCGGCTTCAAATTCTCACCCGGCTGCTTCAGATCCAACGTCGCGGTACCGGCGCGGGCGTTGGTATAAACGACCGGAAAGTCGAGTTGATCTTCGCTGGCGTCGAGATCAATAAATAGATCGTAGATCTCGTCGAGGACCTCGGCGATGCGCGCATCGGCGCGGTCAATCTTGTTAATACAGACGATCGGCGTGAGCTTAGCTTCAAGCGCCTTTTTCAAGACGAAGCGGGTCTGCGGTAGCGGGCCTTCGGAGGCGTCGACCAGCAACATGACGCCATCGACCATCGCCAAGGTGCGTTCGACTTCGCCGCCGAAGTCGGCATGGCCGGGTGTGTCGACGATATTGATTTTGACGTTGGCGAAATGGATCGTGGTGTTTTTCGCCATGATCGTGATGCCGCGCTCGCGTTCCAGGTCCATCGAGTCCATGACCCGTTCGGCGACCTGTTCGTTGGCGCGAAAAATGCCGCTTTGGTGCAGCAAAGCGTCGACCAAAGTGGTTTTGCCGTGATCGACGTGGGCAATGATTGCAATGTTGCGCAAGTCGTCGCGGCGGGACAGTTGTGCTTGAATCATGACCCTCTGTTATTAAAGGTCGACCACGCGAAGTCAAGCTTGCCGCGAAAACTCCCGCAAATCTCAACTGTTGGAACTTGTTACCTTGCGATTGCCGGTGCCGTAGCGTATTTTTGAAGATTACATGAGTCGGTTGTGGCAATATCTCCGGCGTTATTGG
>DASSGE010000746.1:0-9375 GCA_035693605.1 Binatia bacterium | reverse complement strand
ATCCGCAACCGGCTGGTTCGGCATTTTCTCGCTTCGGCGGACATCCCTGACACGCGAGGCTATGGCCTGATGTCAGATATCGGTTCCCGTATGCAAATATCCATGAGACTCTGTCGGATGCTCGCTTTGGCCAAGCTAAATTTATTGGAGGGCTCGATGCTCCGCCTCTCTGTCAGTGCTGTCGCTTTCCAATTTTTGCTTTTGCTCCAGACGCCAGCGCCGGCCCAGGAGCGGCCTAAAGTATTTCTCGGCGCATCGAGCAAGACTTTGGGATACAGTCCGCTTTGGGTCGGCGCCAAGCGCGGATTTTTCGAGCAACAGGGACTCGACGTTCAGCTGCTGCTGCTGCGCGGCGTGCCGATGACGTTGCAAGCTTTGGCGGCGGGATCGTTGCAAATCGGCTCGGGAGGACCGGAACCTTATATTGAAGCCAGCGAGCGTGGACTGGATTTCGCCATCGCGGGCGGCATCATCAATGGCATGGCCCAGGTGCTCATCGCCGGTAAAAATTACAAGAGCGTGGAAGATCTGCGCGGCGGCACCATCGGAGCGGCGTCTTTGACCAGCGCTACGGTCACCGCTTTAAAAGAAGCTCTGAAGCAAAAGGGCCTCGAATACCCGCGCGATTACAAACTCCTCATCGTTGCCGGCGGCTCGGCGAGCAATCTTTCGGCATTGCAGTCCGGCCAGATTACCGCAACCACGGTGGCGGTGCCGCTCAATCACGCCGCCGAGGAGCTCGGCTTCAATACCCTCGGGCGAATTATCGACGCCGTTCCTAATTTTCAGTCCGCCGCCATCGCCATAAGGCGCTCGTGGGCGGGTAAAAATCCCGCCGTGATGGTGCGCTTCATGAAAGCGATGGTTCAATCGCACCGCTGGCTGCACGACAACCGAGACGCCGCGGTCGAATTCATTGCCAAGGAAATGCAGCTGAAACCCGCTCACGCCCTCAAGGGCTGGGAATACTACACACAGAATCGGCTGTGGCCGGTGGACGGCGGACCGAACATCGAGGGCATGAAGATCAACCTGCGCGTCTATGCGGAACAAACCGGTGCCAAGGGACCGCCGCCCGATGTCCGCAAGTTCCTCGAACTAAGTTATTTGACCGAAGCCTTGACGGAGTTAGGCAAACGTTAGCGGCGTCGCGCTCGAACCTTGCAACGCGAACGGTGGCCGACGGCGATCGTTGACTGTTCAACAAGCAGCATACCGGGTCGCATTGTAACGCGCGCGATTTGGCTTCGGACTGATCGAAACTCAACGGTCACGTCGGCAATTTTTCCAGGCCGTAAAAGCGCGCGGTATTGTCCACCATCAACTTACGCTTGCTCTCCTCGCTGATGTCTTTTCGCTCGAGAAAAACATCGACCGCGCCGTACAGCCGGTCGCCGTGCGGTATATCCGAGCCGTAAACCCAGCACCGATCGCCGAACTCTTCGATCGCGAACGGCAGTAGTTTCTCATCGACCTCGAAGCCGAAGTAAATCTGGCCGCGCTCGATGTATTCTTTAGGCAGAAGTTTGCCGGTGTAGCCTCTGTGAAAATCGACTCCGGCGCGCGCCCCGGGAAAGCCGCTGTACTCTTCGATTCGCTCGACCAAAGCGGGCACCCAGGAGCAACCGGCTTCGAGAAAGGCGATCCGCAAATTCGGGTAACGGTCTGCGATTCCCTTCGAGATCACGCGGTGAAAGGCGAACTGCACGGTCAGCCAAAACGATATCGCAGTCTTGTCATGGTGCGTGTCGTTGACCTGGCCGAGTGCGCGGAAGCTGTGGCCGGTGTGCACCGCGACGGGGAGTCCGGTGTCGTTGGCCGCGGCCCAAATCGGCTCCATCGGCGGGTCATCGATGCGCACGTCTCCGGTGACGCCGAGGAGCATCACGGCCACGGCGCCGAGTTTTTTGCCGCGCTCGATTTCGCGCACCGACGCTTGCGGATCGACGGGGTCGATCACGATAACCCATTTGAGGCGCTCGGGACATTGGCTCGTCAGGTCGGCGACCCAGCTGTTGTAGGCGCGCATCATCGCCACCGCCAATTCGCGATCGTAGGTAATTGGATAGGAGAGAAACATCGTCGGATAGATCACTTGCAGCGCGGTATTCTCGCGGTCCAATTGTTCAATGCGAGCTTTGACCGAGCGCATCTCCGCGCTTTCGACAGGGTCGTGCGGACTGATTCCCGGCGTGACTTTTGCCGGGAGACCATTCCTGCTCAGCGGAAATCCGGCTTGCTGATACGGCCCGCTGCGCACCGGAAAAGAGCGGGTGTCGATCATCCAGTAGAGCGGCCCGTCTGGACCGGTCTCGACAATGCTAGGTCGGCGCTCCTTCAGTTTCGCATCCCAGTATTTGTCCGAGAATGTCACTTCGGATTCCGATACATGGCCGTCGGCGTCCCAGGCCTTAATCATGTGCACCTCTTAGTCGAAGTTGAATATTAAGAGTTTAGTTTGATGGGTTTACCGCCGAATTTACTAGCCGAACGTGGTGAGCGTTACGTTGCGCGACCAGCCGAGCTGGGCTGCGGCGCTGTCGTACCACTAACTACAACTTGTGCGATTTGTTATTCCATCGGCACGAGAGCTAGCGTCGTTTTCTGGTTTTTACTTCTTCACTTTCGGCAGCACTCTCTCGCCGAACAAGTCCAACTGCCGCGGATCTGGATCGGCGACGCCGATGATTAAAGTGTCGAGGCCTTTGCTGAGAAAATATTGGATTTTTTCGACGCATTGATCGGCGCTGCCAACGATGGAGACCGGTTCGACCGCGGTTCTGATGCGGCCATAGTAGCGCATCGTATAGTCTTCAATAATCTTTACCGCTTTGGCTTTGTCATCGTTGATCGCCATGAAAGCTAAGCTGGCTTTTTCGATCTCATTGGCATTTCGTCCGGCGGCGGCAGCGTAACTGGCGATCTTGTCCCAGGTGACGTGAAAGTCGGCGATCGCCGAACTGCCGGAGATAAATCCGTTGGCCCAAGTGCCGGCGCGCTTGAGGGCGGCTTCGGCGCTGCCGCCGGTCCACAGCGGCGGATGCGGTTTTTGAATCGGCCGCGGCCCGACGCTCAAGTTTTCGACGTTAAAAAATCTCCCCTTGTGCGTGACGTTGTCCTCGGTCCACAGCCGCTTCATCAGTTGCACTTGTTCGACCGCGCGAGAGCCGCGGTGTTCGTAGGGAATCTCGACGGCTTTATAGTCCGGTTCGCGGCTGCCGAAGCCGAGCCCGATCGTGACCCGGCCGTTGGAAATAAAATCCAGCGTCGCGATGATCTTCGCCAGGTGCGCCGGATGGCGTGTGTTGCCGAGCAAGACGGAGGTGCCGAGGCGAATTTTCTGCGTCGCGCCAGCGGCGGCAGCGAGAATCGTCAGCGGTTCGAGATTATCATAGGCGATGCGGTCGATGGTCCACATCGAGTCGCAACCCATAGCTTCGCATTTCTTGGCGAAGTTGACGACGTTTTCCGGTTTAGTGAGCGGCGCTGGATTGACCCAGGCGAGTCCGATTTTGGCCATTGCTTTATCCTTTCAGATTTACCGTCGAGTCAAAATAGACCAGGCCAACGACCCTTTTCAAGGCGGATCGTCTGCGATATACGAGACGAGTAGAAATCGTAGGCCCAGGTCAGCTAGAGGAGGAACGCAGTTATGGACGCTTTTACTTATAAGCTCAAGACCCCAAAGATCACCGGTGGGAGAAGTCACATTCCGCTCGCCGATACGGAATTAATGTCGGTAGGTATTAACTATTATGCCGTTGGCCGTAAAAATAAACTGCATGCACACTTCGGCGAGGATCATACCTTTGTCGTGTTGGACGGCCAGGCAACCTTCTACAACAAAGACCATCAACCCAGTGTGCTCAATAAGGGCGAGGCGATCATGCTGCCGGTGGGCTGCCTTTACTACTTTGAAAATTCCGGTGATAAACCGTTGGCGTTGTTGCGGGTGAGCGCGCTCAAGGGCAAGCCGGAATTCACCCGTGTCGACGCTGAAGGTAACAAGCGAACCGAAGTGGAAGATAAGTACATCACGGTTGACGGCGAGCCGATCCCGGGACAATTCTGGGAGTTGTCATAGATGTGAAAGTCGTCGGCTAACGGACACTCCAAGGAGGACTGACATATGCAAGCTTCGACTTTCAAATTGAAGACCAATCTTCTCACCGGCGGGCGCAGCCACACGCCGCTGGCGAAATCCGGCGGCCTGACCATGGGGCTTAATTTTTACACGCCGGGTCGAAAGAATAAGCTGCACACCCATCCCGGCGAGGATCACGCCTTTGTGGTCATTGATGGGCAGGCGACGTTTTACGACAAGGACAACCAGCCGACTGTGCTCAACAAAGGTGAAGGCATCATGCTGCCGGACGGCTACTACTATTATTTCGAGAGCACCGGCACGGTACCATTAGCGATTCTGCGATCGAGCGCGGCGCGCAAGGATCGCCCGGCGGTGCTCCGCGTCGACGTCAAAGGCGACAAGCGCATGGAGGAAGAAGAGGGATTCGCGGTAGCCGACGGCGAAGCGATCGAAGGTCAGTTTTGGGAAATGAAATAATCAGTTATCGTCCGGCGCACCGAACCGGCTCGAACAACCAATCCGATCTAATCATGAGTCGCAAGTGATTCAGGTGAGCGATGAAAATCACAGAGGTTAAAACCATTCGGCTGCGCGCGGAAATTCCCACCGCCGGGCAGGTGTTCAGCCGCTCGGGTGTAAGAAATACCCGATCGACAACTTTGATCAAAGTGGAAACCGACGACGGCATCTACGGCCTCGGTTCGGCTTCGGGCAATGGCGAGTTGATCGAGATCATCATCGCGCGGGTTTTGAAGCCGATGATGATCGGTATGGATCCGACAGAAATCGACGAGATCTGGGACACCGCTTATATCCGCGGCGGTCACAAAGAATTCGGTACCCGCGGCATCGGCGTCGTGGCGCTGAGCGGCGTCGACATCGCGCTGTGGGATATTCTTGGCAAGGCTCGCGGCGTGCCGCTCTATCAACTGCTCGGCGGCAAGGTCCGCGACAGAGTTCCGGTGTACGCCACCGCGCTTTACCCGGAAGAACCGTCGAAGGTAGCCCGCCGGGCGCGCGAATTCGCCGACCAGGGTTTTCATGGGGTTAAAATCAAGGTCGGCTTCGATCTGGAACAGGATATCCGCATCGTCCGCGCCGTGCGCCAGGAGCTCGGCAAAGACTTCGTCGTCATGACCGACGCCAATCAAGGCTACAGCGTCGATGTCGGCATCAGGGCAGCGCAGGCGTTCGCCGATGCCGGAGCTTTTTGGTTGGAAGAACCGCTCTTTGTCGAGGACATTGCGGGACACGCGATGTTGCGCGAACGCGGCAATACGCCCATCGCCGTCGGCGAGAATTTGCACATGGCTTATGCCTTCGAGAATTTTATTTTGCGCGGCGCGGTGGATTTTATTCAGCCTGACGTTGCGCGGGCAGGTGGAATTACGGAGATTCGCAAAATCACTGCACTGGCGGCCAAGCACCAAGTGCCGGTATCGTTTCACACCTGGGGCGACGGCGTTGCTCTGGCAGCGAGCGTGCACCTCTCCGCCGCCTTGCAGGACTGCATCGTCATGGAGCTCGACTACACTTACAACCCGTTGCGTGAAGAATTGTTGGTCGAGCCATTCCAGGTTCAAAATGGCTATCTCACACCGAGCGACAAGCCCGGATTGGGCATTGACTTGAATCCAGCAGCGATCGAAAGATTTGCCTTTGCCGGCTCGGAAGATCTGGCAATTAGGCAGAAAACCTTGCACTGACCTTGGGTGTGGCCCTTCGACGAATTTGGATTACACAGTTCTGTACTGTCGCAAGATAAATCACCGACAATGACCTGCTCATCCGGGAAGTTTCCGGCGCGCTCGTGAAAACTGGCGTGTGAAAGTTGGTGGCATGGTGCTTGCGCTCCTGAGACCCGGCTGCCGTATCAGCCGAGGAGACAAGCATGCAGGGTCTTTCGTCAATAGCGCGACGGTTCATCGCTTCGATTACACTCTTATCATTCCTATGCGTACCGGTATTTCCGGCGCTCGCGATGGATGCACAGCTCGGCGGCGCTCTGCCCCAGCCTCTACCACTCTTCCCGGCAAACAACTGGTGGAATCTCGACATCAGTAATTGGCCGGTGGATCAAAATTCCTCCAGCTATATTAACTTTATCAACAACGGTGGCACACGCCGTCTCCATCCCGACTTCGGCGGTAATTCAGGTACCGGGAATGGAATTTATGGTATGCCCTTCGCGGTATTAACCAACGTTAGCGGCAGTGATCTCAAGCCGGTGCAGTTTCAGTATTGGGGTGAAAGCGACGGCGTGGATTTATCGACCGGGGTCAGCTTTCCGTTCTACCCAATTCCCAATGAAGCGATTACACAAGCGCATTGGATCGAAGGCGGCGACCCGGGAAGTATCGATAAGCGAAGTTCAGAGGATCGGCATCTATTGCTGGTCGATCGTGACCGCAATCATTTATTCGAACTCTATAATGTCTATTACAATTCGACGCAGGGTAAATGGTATGCCGGCTCCGGTGCATTTTTCGATATGAATACCAACAATCGCCGACCTGATGGTTGGACTTCGGCGGATGCGGCCGGACTTGCGATTCTCCCTGGCCTAGTGCGCTATGACGAAGCTTACGATCCCAATGTAACAGAGATCAAACATGCGTTTCGCGTAACTGTGCGCGCTACCAATGGCGACGTCTATCCAGCCTCTCATCGCGCCGGCTCCACAGCTGGTGCGCTTCCCATGGGCGCTCGCTTGCGTTTGAAAAACACAGTCGATGTCGCGCAGCGTACCAGCGACCCTAACGTGCAGAAGATCTTTCGCGCCATGCAGCGTTACGGCTTGATTGTCGCCGATAACGGTTCGGACATGTATATCACCGGAACCTACGATACCCGTTGGAACAACGATATCTTGAACCCGGCTTTTGCAAATCTATCGGCAAGCGATTTCGAAGTCATCCAACTCGGTTATAATCCGACCCCCACTGTTGCCGCTCTTTCCACGGTGACGGTCACGCCTTCGTCCGCTATCGGAGGAATCTCCTTGACTGGAACGGTTACGCTAACCAGCGCGGCACCAGCAAGCGGCGTCGTTGTCAACCTGGCTAGCAGCATCGGCGCTGCACAGGTGCCCGGCTCGATTACGATTCCGGCTAATGCTAGCTCGGCAATCTTTACGGTAAACACTTCGTCCGTTACCGCCGTCACAGCCGGTAATATTTCCGCCAACTACAACGGCGTGACAAAGTCGGCAGCGATCAGTGTACTACCGCCGGTGTCTGCGGCACTGACTTCTTTAAAGCTCAATCCCACCACCGTCTCCGGTGGCGCGACTTCGATTGGCACCGTGACCCTCAGTGCACTTGCGCCTTCCGGCGGCCTAGTCGTAAATCTGTCCAGCAGCCATCCGTTCCGCGCATCTGTGCCCGCCAACGTGACGATTCAATCCGGAAGCTCGACGGCCAATTTCACGATTACGACAACCAAAGGTAGCCGGAAAATCACCGCGACGATCACGGCATCCCACGGCGGCATCACTAAAACTGCGACTCTGACGGTGAATCGACGATAAACCAGGCAACTCTCGCGCGCCGTCGGACCTGCGTGTGTCGGGGGAATCTCCGAACATCTCCGCAAGGCGCGAAGACGTCAAGTGAGATCTCTCGCTCATTCAGAGATGAGAGACGTGCGGCATTTGCCAGATTGCGACACTCACTCTCTCTACGTCACCATAAATTTTCGCTGTCGCCGCGCTCCAGCCCCGAGTTTATAAACGATCAATTTCCCATTTCTGTCGGTCGTCATGACTGCGTGTTCGGGAATAGCTTGAGCCTACATCCAGCGGTTGTCTGAACGAGCGGTCTTCAGCATTGATGGTCGACCAGGAGCTCCTAACGAATTCATCGCGTCGTCGTTTGTTGTCTTGGACTGGGGAGCTGTTAAGATTATGCCGCTCCATGTACCAGGAAGACACCATAGCTGCGGTCGCCACACCGCCAGGCGAAGGAGGGCTCGCCGTTGTTCGGATCAGCGGCCCCGACGCCGAGAAAATCGCTCTGCAAATTTTTAACCGGCGGCAAAGCCGTAACGGGTCACTCCGTTCGCACACCCTCTACCACGGGGAGATCACCGATCCCAAAGAGGGCCAGCCGATTGATGAGGTACTGCTCACGCTCATGCGCAAGCCGCGCAGTTACACCGGTGAGGACGTCGTCGAAGTACATTGTCATGGTGGTAATTTCCTTGTTCGCGAGATTCTTGCGACGATTCTAAACCAAGGGGCACGTCAGGCAGAGCCCGGCGAATTTACCAAGCGGGCTTTTCTGAACGGGCGCGTCGATCTTGCTCAGGCAGAGGCGGTACTCGATCTCATACGCGCCAAGACTGCCAAGGGCGCGCAGCTCGCACTCAACCAGGCCAGCGGCGAGTTGTCCAAACATATTGGCGCGCTACGCGAGGAGCTCCTCGACATTATGGTCCAGGTAGAGGCGTCGATAGATTTCCCCGAAGAAGAAATCGAACTCTTGCAACGTCATCACGTGATTGAAAAAATCGATTCTCTAATTAACAAAATCAGCGGTATTGCAGCTACTTACGAGTGGGGCAGATTATTTCGCGAAGGTGCCAAAGTGTGCATTTGCGGCCGCCCGAATGTCGGCAAATCGAGTTTGTTGAATGCCTTGCTCGGCACCAACCGGGTAATCGTCACGGCGATACCAGGTACAACCAGGGATGTGATTGAAGAATCGCTGACACTGGATGGCCTGCCGATCGTCATCTGGGATACCGCAGGCATAAGAGAAACGCAGGATGAAATCGAGCAGGCGGGCGTGGAGCTTTCCCGTCGCCACTTGGAAAAAGCCGATGCCGTGGTGCTCGTGATCGATGGTTCGGTGCCGCTGACTGCTGAAGACCGGACATTGCTTCAAATCGCCAAATCGAAGAAGGCTCTTATTGCGGTAAATAAATGTGATTTACCGCCGAATCTAGAAATGGAACAGCTCGTCACGCAAATCACCCCAACGTTGGCGACCTCCGCTAAGACCGGAAGCGGGATCGAAGCTTTAAAAAAAAGTTTGCGTGAGCTCATACTCGGCTGTGCCATCGAGCCATCGGTTACGATAGCTAACGTACGTCACCGCAGCGAACTTTTGCGCAGCGCCACTGGATTGACACAAGCGGCCCAAACGCTCAGGCAAGGCCTGCCACCTGAGATGGCAGCTATCGACCTCAACGACGCCCGCCAAGCGCTCGAAGAAATCATCGGACTGGTCAGCAGCGAAGATATTTTAGAACGTATTTTTAAAGAATTTTGTATTGGAAAATAGTTA
>DASSGE010000745.1:0-2673 GCA_035693605.1 Binatia bacterium | reverse complement strand
TCCCCGCGATTGGTAATTTTTTGGGGGACAAAGTTTAAGCGAGCAACCAGCCCCACCACGTGCAGTCGTCCGAGCAACCCTACCGGTGGGCTTCGATGTAAGTAATGACGTCCTGGACCGTCTTGATCTTCTCCGCGTCCTCGTCGGAGATTTCCATCTCATATTCTTCTTCCAGCGCCATAACGAGCTCGACGATGTCCAACGAGTCGGCGCCCAAATCTTCGATAAACGACGCTTCCGGCGTTACCTCTTCTGCACTCACGCCGAGTTGCTCGCACACGATTTCTTTCACTCTGTCCTTGATCGATCCCGCCATCTTCACTTACCTCCTCTTTCAATCGTTACATGTATAATCCACCGTTGACGTTAAACACCTGGCCAGTCACATAACTAGCTCCAGGCCCGGCTAGAAACACAACCATATCGGCGACTTCCTGGCAAGTGCCGAAGCGCCCCAAAGGAATCGATTGGAGAAATTCCTCACGCAACTTCTCGGGTAAGTTAGCGGTCATATCGGTATCGATGAAACCCGGCGCCACGGCGTTGACGGTGATGGCACGTGAGGCCAATTCCCGCGCCATCGCTTTGGTAAAGCCGATGACGCCAGCTTTGGAGGCGGCGTAAAGCGACTGTCCGACATTGCCCATTTGACCGACTACCGAAGAAAGGTTGATGATGCGACCAGCGCGCTGCTTGATCATCTGGCGCGAGACGATTTTGGTGCACAACATCGTGCCCTTGAGATTGGTGCCGATAACTTGATCCCAATCCGACGTCTTCATCCGCATCAGCAAACTATCAGATGTGACACCGGCGTTGTTGACGAGGATATCGACCGCTTTGTGCGCGTCGATGATCTGTTTGACCGCAGCTTCCACCTGGGCTTCGTCGGCAATATCGAAGACACAGAGCTCGCCGTTGCCGTTCGCGGTTTGCAATGAACTCAGCGTCTCTTGCGCGGCGGTTTGGTTGCCTTTGTAGTTGATGACTATGTGCGCGCCGGCTTGTCCGAGCGCCAGCGCGATGGCTCGCCCGATGCCCCTACTAGCGCCGGTAACCAATGCGGTCCGACCCTCAAGCGCTGCCATCCTAGGCGGCCTTCAATCTGGCGAGATCCGCCGGAGTTTCGAAATTTTCGGTATCCATGGCCGGTGCGATGCGCTTGATCAATCCCTTGAGCACCTTGCCGGGGCCGACCTCAAGGGCTCGTCGGCAGCCCAATTGCGAAAGCTTTTTGACCGACTCCTCCCATCGAACCGGCCGCACCGCTTGTTCGACAAGAAGATGCTTCACCCGATCGCAGTCGAGATTTACCTCGGCTTCGACGTTGGTTACAACTCCTACCGTGAATGGATGAACCGGGACATTTTGCAGGACCTGGTTCAGCCCAGCCGCCGCAGGCCGCATCAGCTCGCAATGGAAAGGCGCACTCACCGGCAGATCGAGAGCGCGCTTGGCGCCGCGATCTTTGGCAAGATTCATGGCGCGCGCTACCGCGCTCTTAGCGCCGGCGATAACGATCTGTCCGCCGCCATTGTAATTAGCTGGTGCGACAATTTCATCCTGACTGGCATCGGCGCAAAGCGCGCGCACGGCATCCATCTCCAATCCAAGCACGACTGCCATGGCGCCTTGTCCGGCAGGTACTGCTTGTTGCATTAGCCGGCCGCGCTCGCGGACAACCCTTACCGCATCGTGAAACGCCACCGCCCCCACTGCCACTAAGGCGCTGTACTCGCCTAAGCTGTGGCCGGCGACATAGGCCGGACGCAGATCGGTTTCGGCCTCGAGCACGCGCAGCGCGGCGATCGACATTGTCAATATCGCCGGTTGGGTGTTTTCCGTGAGCTTCAAATCGGCTTCCGGACCGGAAAAACAGAGGTCGCTGAGCGACAACCCGAGCACCTCGTCGGCCTCGGCAAATACTTGCTTGGCAACGCCAAACTGATCGTACAACGCTTTGCCCATGCCAACGGATTGTGAACCTTGGCCGGGAAATACAAAAGCGACAGCGCTAGTCACCGCCACGCCTCCGCTCGTCTTCGCTATCTTCAGTCTCAGGCTTGTCAGCGATGGAATCTATTTTCGCCTTAAGGCGGGTCCACATCTTATGCGGCAGGCCTTCTTTCTTAGCACCTTCGGCTCTTTCGGCGTCGCTCAAGGCCGTTGCGATGCGTCGATTCATCTCATGGTCGACGGCGTCGCGGGCCAAACGAATAGCACTCTTGATCGCCAACGCGCTCGAGCCGCCATGAGCAACGATCGCCACACCGTCCAAACCGATCAACGGCGCGCCGCCGTATTCAGCGTAATCCAATCTTCGATACGCCGCTCGAAGCGAATTCCGGCTCATCAAATAGCCGACCTTACTGGAAACATTTTTTTCGAATGCGCCCTTGAGAACTTCGCCGGCAAAACTCGCAACCCCCTCCATGGTCTTGAGCGCAACATTGCCGGTGAAGCCGTCGCAGACAACCACATCCACTTTGTCATTGAAAATATCTCGCCCCTCAACGTAGCCTATGTAGTTGAGCGTGGTCGCCGTTAACAGCGCGCTGGCCGCACGAGTCAATTCTGTACCTTTGCTCGATTCTTCGCCGTTGCTCAACACCCCGACACGCGGTCTGGCCACGTCGAGAACGCTTTCGGCATAGATCGAACCCATGAGACCAA
>DASSGE010000744.1:0-6989 GCA_035693605.1 Binatia bacterium | reverse complement strand
CTCGTGTTCAGCTTGATCTATTGGATTGCCGGAGTCGGTATGGGAATGGGACTTCAAGCCGGGAGTCATCTAGTCAAAGCTGATGCTCAAGGGTTTGTTACGGCGATTTATTTTAGTTTCGTTACGGCTCTGTCGATCGGCTACGGCGACGTCGTGCCAGTTGGCTGGTTTCGCTTGATGGCGATTATTGAAGGCGCGGCCGGGCTCCTGATCTTTGGCTGTGTGGTTTCAAAATTAGTTTCGCGGCGCCAGGAGGAACTTACGGACGAGATCCATTACACGACTTTTGAAGACCGTCTTGACCGTGTGCGAACCAATCTTCATCTGGTCTTTTCCGATCTCGGTTCGTTGCAGCAACTCCAAGCGGAGCGAGAGGCGTTACCGGAATTGGTTCTGCGCCGCCTTGAGAGCACCGTGCGGGTGTTTCGCGGTGAACTGCAGGCGGTGCATGACTTGCTATACCGGTGCCGGGTAATGCCCGATGAAGAAACCCTGGCGTCGCTGCTAGCCAATTTGATTATCTGCTTGCAGAGTCTGGTCGATATCGACAATAGTCTGCCGAGCCGGTCGGCAAACTTGAACGCCGGACTCAAGTCGATCGCCAACCTCGCCAACGAAATTTGCGGTGAATGCGTGCCGCGCATCTATGCCCCCGAATTGAAAGAATCTATGGATCAGATCCAAGAACTGGCGCGCAGGATAGCTTAAAGCGGCGGTTGCCAGCCTGGATCACAATAGCGAGCGCATTAACAATAGGCAGTGACGCCCTGAAGCTTCTAAAAACTGCATCGACCTTCTTTTTCCAGTTCCGGTACTAAAGCGGCATCGACGAGTTCCTGTGGTTTCATTGCGGCTGCCGAAGGGATCAACGCCGCAGTCATTTGAATGGCGAGATCGATGCCATCAGGCTTGAGAAATGGCTTCGCCGGAATCACGTCGGCAATGTAGAGTTTGTAAAGATACTCGATGCCTGCTGCGTCCATATTCCTTCCCGTTTTAGCGACAAACTCCAATGCTTTAGCTCGATCTTTTCGCCCGAGCGCGATGCCTTCGCAGATGCCGCTCATGAAGCTCTTGGCGTCGTCCCGGCGAGTTTTTAGTAGCGTGGCGGAGATCGCGTAGTCGGCGCCGCCGCCGGCATAGATTTTGAGTTGCTTGTGATCGGTAAGCCGGGTGAGTTTTTTGATCTCGCCGGATTTTTCCAGGTCGTACATTGATTCCGCGGTAATCATCATCGCGGCAACCGCGCCGGTGAGCAGACTTTTCACGCGATCGGTGTTGCGCCCTTCGTCGAACGGTACCAGCGTTACATCCTTGTCGGGATCGATGCCGAGCTTGCGCAGCGCCAGACGGGTCAACTGGTCCGGCGTGCTGCCGGGCTCGCCGGTGCCGATCTTGTTGCCTTTGAGTTCGGCAGCGGTCTTGATTGTCAGGTCGGCGAAAAATGCCGAATAATTGTAGCCGGTGTTGCCAACCAGCCGCATGGCCACGCCGCCCGAGGCGTTGTTTCGAACGATGTGATTGGCGCTGGCGATGGCAATGTCCGCTTCGCCAGTTTTCAGCGCAGCGAGGAGTTTTTCGTTGGAGCCGGGATTGGTCCAGGTGATTTTGAGACCATTGCGCGCGAAGATGCCGGCGTCGCGGGCCATATACATAGGTAGCTTGCTGATGTTCCAAGGCGGATAGAACACGACGCGAAGCGCATCGGATTGAGCGGCGGCGTTTCCATTGAATGAGCCAAGCGTGGCGAGGGCGATCAAGATTGCCATCGCGTATTTATTCCTCCGCATTCCGGTTCCACCCCGGAAGCGGCGGAGAAACAATGCGTGAAAATCAATGAATGTCCTGTGGAGGTTTCGAGCTGACATTTTCACAGACTCCTACGGTTTGTACGAGACGATGAAGTAGGTCGGTGCGGAGCGGGATGCGGAGTCGCCTTGGCCGACGACGATCACAGGGTAAGTGCCGATGTCTTTGGTCATTTGTGCGGGGACGGTGGCTTCGAGTTCACTGGGGCTGACAAATTTGGTGTCGAGCTCTTTGCCATTCAACGTGACCTTGTGGAACTTGTCGAAGCCGCGTCGCGTGCTGACCTTCAACGTGCCGACCGCGCCCTGCGCCAACGAGCGCGGCTCGATCTCGATATTCTGCGGCGTCGCGCGCCAAGCGCGAATCGCCGGGATCGGGTTTTTGTAATTGGCGTGGAATTCGCGGTCGACGATCTTGCCGCCCTGCACGACCAGGGTGACGTTTTGCACCGTCCACATGTCTTTCAAAGGATCGCCGTCGATGATTACGATGTCAGCGACTTTACCGACCTCGACGGAGCCGTAGTCTTTATCCTTGCGAAACGCCTTAGCGCTGTTGATGGTGCCCGCCTGGATCGCTTGCATCGGCGTAATCCCGGCTTCGACGAACATGACCATTTCCTGATGCAGGCCGAGGCCGGGCAGGCCATTGTTGGGATCAGAGCCAGCGCGCAGGAGTCCGCCGGCTTTGACATAACGGCGCATCAAATCTTCGAGTTTCTTATAGCCTTCGCGGGCATTGTTGAGACGCTCGGGGGCGAATTTGGCGTAGCGTTCGTATTGGCCCAACGCTTGTTCGCGCAGGACGCGCGGCAGATAGCCAGCACTTTTCTGATCGAGTATGGCGATCTCGCGTTCTTTGAAACGCGCAACGCTGGGCGACAACGGGCGGTACCAAGTGGCGATGGTTGGACTCCAGCTGATGTTTTTATCGACTGCGGCTTTGACCACCTTGTCGAAATTCTCCGGTTCATAGTAGTACGCCAAGTCGGCGGTGTTGATCTTGCGGGTCATGCGCCACTCGTGGACCTCCCAGCGCTTTTTCACGTCGCCGATGGTGGTCATGCCCATGCCCCAATGGTGCTCGACACCGGCAAAATTATTCTCCGCGGCGACAAACACATCGAGGCAATGGCAGGTGATCGGCAGACCGAGTTTGTTGGCTTCTTCGGCGCCGGCTTTGATGACCTCCGGAGCGACATATTCGTTGAATTTGACGATATCAATGCCGGCGGTTTTTTTCTTGCGCATGACTTCGCGTGCTTCTTCGGGAGTCTTAACCAAATAGCCGCGCTCGCCGCGCAGTGCCCAGGCGGGCGGCGGGCCGACTAAACGGCCGCCGGTGGACCAAATGCGAGGGCCGCGGATCTTACCCAAGTTGGTGCCGTGCTTTTGCGCCAGCGTCCATTCGTCGTCGTTTTGGGTCACGTCCGGACAGGAGGTGATACCCAGATGGAGATAAAGCTCACCGACGAAATCGAGCAGATGACAATGGCCGTCGATGAAACCGGGCAGGATAGTTTTGCCTTTGGCGTCGATGATTTTTGCGCCGCGCGGGATCGTCACTTCGCCGCGCTTGCCAACCGCCTTGATGCGTTCGCCTTCGACGACGATGACCGCGTCTTCGATGGGGTCTCGACCGGTGGCATCGATCAGAGTGCCGCCTTGAAGCACCAGCGGCGCAAGCGTTTGCGCTGCGGCGATGGCCGGCATTGTTGACTGGATCGCGAACGCGACTAGGGCGCAACGAAGAATTCGAGAGATGTGGCGATATAGCTTCATTCGATTTACTCCTGGCGGTTATTTAGCGACAGAGTCAATAAACCCGCTCTTTTCCAATTGATCGACAATCGATAGGTCGACGAACTGTTCAGGCTTAGGAAGTGGTTTTTTTCCCGGATACTGGTTTTCGATCATGAATTGGATCGCCTTCAGCGACGGGCGCGGGCTTTTTTGCAGTGTCGGCGCATAGTCTTGCCAGGTGCCTTCGAGGATTTCCTCGTCGTTCAATTTGCCGTACTTGGCCAGGACTTTTTTACTAAATTCCTTATCGGTCCGGTAGCGCTGCATGCCGCGGGTGAAAGCGCGCATAAAGCGCAAAGCCGTATCGCGCTGCTGGTTCAGAAAACTTCGAGTGGTGATCACCGTCCCATTGATGTCCTCAACGCCGAGGTCGGCGAAGTTGATCAGTTCGCGCATCCCCATCTTTTGCGCTTTGGGATACAGCGGGTAGCTCAGCGCGGCCACCTGAACCACGCCATTGGCGAGTGCCGCAAACGCTTCCGGCTGCGCGCCGAAGGTGAGGATGGCGACATCTTTATTTGCTTCGAGATTGAAATGCTTGAGCGCGATGCGCACGACTTGGTCGGAGGTTGACCCGAAAGTGGTGATGCCGGCCTTTTTGCCTTTCAAGTCCGACGCTTGTTTGATCTCGGGGCGGGCGATTAAGCGAAATGGCGACACGGTGCCGGTGGAGCCGATAATGACGACGTCGCTGCCGGCGGTGTTTGCCGACAACGCGGCAACGGCGCCAGCCTGGATGATCGGCGCGCTGCCGCCGAGCATAGCCGCGACCATGCGGCTGCTGCCACCGACGCGGATCAGTTCGACATCGAGTCCTTCGGCGCTGAAGTATCCCGCATCTTTGGCGATCCATGCGGTCGCCCAGCTGCCGGCGAAGCTTGGATAGAGCAAGCGCATCGATGTCTGAGTTGTTGCACAAAATGCCGTGTTCGATAGGCCGCTAACGGTCAATAGCAAGGTGAGCAGCGCGATTGTTTTGACGAACATACTTCCTCCGATGGTGCGAAACGATTGGCTTCTTTTGCGCACGCGTTGTAGACAATGAGAATTACGGACTCGTTATGCATCGCGAAGATACATCAAAGCGATCAGCGAATAAAAGCGTTGCGGTAGAAAATGCCAAGGAGGCGGGGACGCCAGCCAGTTCCTTCTGGCCCCAGGCCACGCCGGTATTTTTCTTGGTGGCGATCTTCCTGCTCAACTTTATTTCCCGGATTATTTTCTCGCCGCTCTTACCGACCATCGAAAAAGAACTTGAGATCGGCCACGGCCAGGCTGGTTTCTTTTTCTTTCTTATCTCGGCCGGATACTTGAGCGGCTTACTAAGCTCGGGCTTCTTATCGTCACGTTCCTCGCATCGCTTAACTATACTTGTTTCCGGCACTAGCGTTGGCGCGGCGCTTCTGTTGTTGTCGGCTTCGAGCAGCCTTGGAACGATGCGCGCGGGTTTATTTGCCTTGGGACTGGCCGCCGGGCTGTACATGCCGTCGGCCATCGCCACAATCACCGCGCTGGTCGATCAACGCCATTGGGGCAAAGCAATTGCGATTCACGAGCTGGCACCTAATCTGGCGTTTTTCACCGGGCCGTTTGTCGCTGAACTATTTCTCAAGCATTCGACTTGGCGCGCGGCACTGGCAGTATTGGGTATAACGTCCGTACTTATAACCCTTGCTTACTATCGCTGCGGTAAGGGCGGCCGATTCGCCGGTGAATCGCCTGGATCGAATGCCTTTGGAGCACTCGTGCGCACCCCAGCATTTTGGATCATGTTGCTACTGTTCGGCATGGGTGTGAGTTCGACAGTGGGGATTTACGCGATGCTACCGCTCTATCTGGTGAGCGATCGCCAGATTAACGCTACCTGGGCGAACACTGTGACGGCATTGTCGCGCTCCTACGGCCCGGTATTCGGCATACTCGGCGGATGGGCCTCAGATCGGCTTGGCCCAAAGCGCACGATGGTGGTGAGTTTGATCGTTACCGGTCTGCTGACTTTGCTATTGGGGACGGTCACCGACGATTGGATCAGCCCCGTAGTGATCGTCCAGCCTGCGCTTGCGGTATGGTTCTTCCCGGCTGGGTTCGCCGCTCTCGCGGTGATCGCCCCACCGCAAGCGCGTAACCTCGCCGTGGGATTTACCATCCCATTTGGTTTTTTGATCGGCGGCGGCGCGATCCCGACGTTTATCGGTGTCATGGGCGACGCCAAAATGTTCGCCTTGGGCTTCACTATAACCGGACTGTTGATCGCCGCCGCTGGTGTACTCGCGATCTCGCTCAAGCTGCCGGGCTCCGGCAAGGGCGATCATTAGTTTTCGGTTGTCAGCGGCATATGCCTGTTCTATAAAATGTCTATTATGAAAGCGGAAGAGTTTGCCGCGAAAATTCGTGAGCATGACGAGATTGTAGTTTTCACCGGGGCGGGGATCAGCACCGAATCGGGCATCCCGGACTTCCGCAGCCCCGGCGGTATCTGGACACGTTACCGGCCGGTGACGTTTCAAGAATATATGACCAGCGAGCCGGCGCGTATCGAGGCCTGGAAACGCCGCCTCGATGGCTGGGAGCAGTATCGCAAAGCCAAGCCCAACGTCGGCCATTATTTCGTTCATGCGTTGAGTATGAAACAAAAATTAGTCGGCCTGATCACCCAGAATGTCGACGGCCTGCACAGTATGGCTGGTTTACCCGACGACAAAATTGTTGAACTGCACGGTTCGAATCGCAAGATTGTTTGCATGAGCTGCACCAAGGAATTCGAGCCGGAACCGATTATCGAAAGCCTGGTTGGCGATTTCGCCTCGCCCAAGTGCGACAGCTGCGGCGGTATTCTCAAGTCGGCGACGGTGTCGTTTGGCCAGGCGATGCCCGCGCAGGCCATGCGCCTGGCGCAAGAGTGGACCGAACAGGCGAAGGTCTTCATCGTCATGGGCTCATCGTTACAGGTGCAACCCGCGGCGTCGTTTCCAGTGTTGGCGAAACGTAATGGGGCGCTGTTGGCGATTATCAATCGTGAAGAAGGACCGTTGGACAGCATGGCAGACTTTGTTCACCATGGTTCGATCGGTGAGTTTTGCGGCAAGTTCGGTGAGATGATCGCCGACGGATAAAAGAAAAAGCTCGTTCAAAACATTCAAGTAGTTCAAATCGTTCAAGGCGTCAGCCGATGGCGATCGCGGCAAACGAAGTTAAGAAAGCGACCGAAATTATTTGGCGATGAAAGGCAACGTTATGGTTGACTGGAAAATGATCGATGCCGATGGACATATTCGCGAGGTCGAGAGCGACGTGTTCGAGTATTTACCGGATTATTATAAGGTACGCCGTGAGGCCGTGATGTATTTCCCCCTACTGCCGCATCATGGCTGGCACCGG
>DASSGE010000743.1:0-2067 GCA_035693605.1 Binatia bacterium | reverse complement strand
CGGGCACCAAGTCTCGGTTTTAACGCTCAGCGATAGGCTCGATCATGATGACCGCTCCTATAGTTTCGCCGTGCAACGCATGCCTCGGAGAATTTTCAAGCCACTGCGATTTCTGCTGACAATCTGGCGGATCCTCCGGGGTGGGCGATCGGCGCAGGTTGTTTACGCTAACGGCCTCTATCCCGAAGCGATAGTGGCCAATTACCTGCTGCGTAAGCCGATGGTGCAAAAAATCGTCGGCGACTGGGCTTGGGAACGCGCGACGAACAAGGGTTGGGTTAAGGGAACCTTCGAACAATTTCAAAATCGTCGGTACGGTTTAAAGGTAGAGCTTTTGAAGGCGTTAAGAAAGTTTTGCGTGCGCCGAGCGGATACAGTGATCGTCCCGAGTCAGTTCTTGGCACGCGCCGCGGCGAATTGGGGAGTGTCCGATAACAAGATCAGCGTAATTTATAACGCGGTGGAGTTAGCTCCAGCCACCATATCTGCGGCCATACCACTATCGGCTCCGTTTAAAATTGTGACTGTCGGGCGCCTGGTCCCGTGGAAACAGATTGCCCATGTGATCGAGGCGATTCATGAGTGTCAAGGGGCGGGTCTAGTTATCGTCGGCGATGGACCGGAGCGGGTTCGATTAGAAGCACTCACGCGGCGGCATCACTTGGCCGATCGCGTTTATTTTGCCGGTCAACGTAGCAAAGAAGAGACCGCCGCTCTGATGGCGGCATGCGATCTCTTCGTCCTCAACTCTACCTACGAAGGATTTCCCCATGTTGTTTTGGAAGCGATGTGTGCCGGTTTGCCTGTCGTTGCCACGACCGTCGGAGGAACTCCGGAATTAGTAATTGACGGGGAAAATGGTTGTCTTATCGCGCCTCATGCTCACGGGGCGCTTTCGGCAACCTTGATGAAGCTCGCAGCTTCATCCGAACATAGGCAGCGGCTATCGGCCGGCGCTAGGAATACAACGCAACGATTTCGCCGTTCGGCGATGATTGAAGCGACCGAAGCGGCCCTGCGCGCTTTTGCGCACTAGGCAAATCTAAGCCGTATCGAGATGAGTTTCACTCATACCGGGCAGCGAATCATGCCTGTAGGACGGAAGTTCGCGAAAAATCCGGGCCATTGAGAACAAAGGAAACAGCGAACGTGATTGAAAAGCTCGAGTCTGGTTACGCGGCGTTGCGTGAGTCGCGCGGCGATTCCCAGGATGTCCGCCCCGTTAACTCCCTGCATCGGGCGAGTGTCGCAAAGCTCTCGCAGTCAAGCGCCCGTACGGTCACCGTCTACACATCTGAATCACCTCTACGCCACCCGGGTCGTTTCTTCGGCGAGATGTGCCGCGACCTGCAGGCGTCACGAGAACTTGCCTGGAGGCTGTTCGTAAGAGACACCAGTGCCCAATATAGGCAGAGTATGCTCGGCTACCTGTGGGCCTTTTTCCCGCCTTTGGTGGCGAGTCTGCCGTTTGTCTTCCTGAATTCTCAAGGAGTCGTTGTCATCGAAGGTACGCCAATTCCGTACCCCGCCTACGCTCTGATCGGCACGATTATCTGGCAGGTGTTTGGCGATGCGTTAAATAGCCCGCTGAAGACCGTGACAGCTGCAAAGTCCATGCTTGTCCGGATCAACCTTCCCCGGGAGGCGATTCTCCTGTCCGGTTTGGGACAAGTGATTTTGAGCTTTCTGATTCGAATGGTTTTGCTCATCGTAGTTTTTGCCTGGTTTAAGATCGTCCCGCCTGTAACGGTGCTATTATTTCCCATAGGAGTTTTGGCGTTGCTTCTTGTCGGACTTGCGCTCGGTGTCGCCTTGACCCCTCTCGGACTGCTTTACAACGACGTGCAGCAAACCCTACCAATCGCCACTATGTTTCTCATGCTTCTCACGCCGGTCGTGTACCCGCCTGCCGAGACAGGTTTGGCGGCGACGGTTGCCGGTTGGAACCCTCTTAGCCCGTTGGTCCTGGTGACGCGTGACTGGTTGACGATCGGCCACGCAACCCAGATCGAAGCCTTTGCTCTTATAACCAGCGTTGCCGGCATCTTGCTTTTCGGCGGCTGTATC
>DASSGE010000742.1:0-4207 GCA_035693605.1 Binatia bacterium | reverse complement strand
ACCGCCGTGGAGCGGGATGCTCAGGGCGAGTTCGGCCGCGTCAAAATTGGCCGGCTCCAGTCGCTATTGTTCCGCGAAACCGATCGGAAGTTAAGACCGTACGATGGTCACCATGTCGCGATTTATGTAGCGAATTTTTCTGGACCCTACAATTATTTGAAGAGCCGCGGAGCGATCTCGGAAGAGGTGCGTAACCATCAATTTCGCTTCAAGGAGATTAGCGATCCTGTCGACGGTAGCCACAAGTTCTCGCTCGAGCATGAAGTGCGATCCCTGCGCCATCCGATGTACAATCGGTTTTTTGTTAACCGTGACGTAACTCAGACGCAACGTGCTTACCGGCGCGGTTGGGATGCGTACACGCCATATGTGAAATAATTCGACTCATTTGCGAGCCGGTTTGAGTTAAAAAGTGGAGGCTCTGTCCATGGCAATCAGTAAGGAACTTCTCGACATTTTGGCATGTCCCAAATGCAAAGGGGACGTTCATCTCAACGAAAAGCGTGACGGTTTGATATGCGACGCCTGCCGGCTTATGTATCAGATCAAAGACGATATCCCAGTGATGTTGATTGACGAGGCGGTGCGACTGTAAACGATGATCGCTGCCAATTGGGACAATGTGCTGGTGTTGCAGACGAGTTTTCTCGGCGACCTGGTGCTAACGCTGCCGTTGATCGCCGAAATCAGACGAAGATTTCCGGTCAAAAAATTATCGTTGATGTGCACACCTGTTGGCGAAGACCTTTTGCAGGATTATTCGGCGATCGATGAGATCATCGTCGATGACAAAAAAAGACAGCATCGCGGTTGGCGCGGTCTGCGAAACCAAGTGGCGGTATTGCGGCAGAAACAATTCACCCTGGCCCTGACGCCGCATAAATCCGCGCGCAGCGCGTACCTATTGTTCCAGGCGAATATTCCTCATCGGATAGGTTTCCGTCAAAGCAAAGGTTGGTTTTTGTTTGATAATCGCGCCCAGCGCGATCCGTCGAGACATGACGTCGAGCGGAACTTGTCTGTTCTGGCCCCCTTTGGTGTGACGGTTGAAGATTGCGTCAGGGACATCGAGCTGGTCACGCCGCCGGAAGTCCAGAGTTCGGTCGCTCAGAAACTGCGCCATTTGGGTGTGGTGGGCAATAAGCCGGCGATTGGGGTAAATCCCGGTTCGGTGTGGCCGACCAAGCGCTGGTGGGTGGAAGGATTCGCCGAGTTCATTAACCTTGTCAATGCGCAGGGCAAATTTCAGATATGGCTTTTCGGCGGACCCGAAGATGCCGATGTCGTGGGGCGATTGTTGGAGCGGTGCGGTGGTGCTGCAGTCAATCTTGCGGGTAAATTTAGCTTGCGTGAATTGCCCGCGGCAATTGGACACTGTCAGGTTTTCGTCACCAACGACAGCGGTCCGATGCATATCGCCGTCGCGCGCAAGGTGCCGACAGCAGCTATTTTCTGCGCGACCACGCCGGACCTGGGCTTCTACCCGTACAGCAGTAATGCCATCGTAATTCAAAAACAGCTCGCTTGCCGTCCCTGCACCTCACACGGCGGCCGACGGTGCCCGCTGGTTCATGAAAATTGTATTCGCCAAATAAGCGCTCAAACAGTTTTGACGGCGGTGGAAAAACTTCTGGCCGGCAAGGTTAGGGGGGATCGTGATCGCTTCCTGCCGGAGTTTCTCGCTGCGTAAATCTAACTTTCGCCGGTGCAGGCAACTGTCATAGATAGCTCCCGGGATAGGTTTTCGGAGAATATCATCTGGGGCGCGATACCTGATGGGTTTCAAAGACTGACCGATTTACGGGGGAATCGCTTGGTGGTTAGGTCGGATCGCCAACAGGACTTAAATTTTACGACCTGCTTGGAGATTGAGAGTCGGGGCGATGCCGTCGGTATTTTTGGCCGCGGCGAAATGCGTGCGGTGAGATTGTCCGACGGAACCACGGCACTTTTTCGCCGTTACCATCACGGCGGGCTTTTTCGTTCATTGACGGGTAAGTGGTTTATCTCCCGGCCACCCAGGCCGTTTCGTGAGTTGAGCATTACCGAAGAACTGCGCCGCAGAGGTTTTCCGACGGTTGAGGTTCTTGCCGCATACGTAAAAAAAATTCGCGGACCCTTTTACCAGGGGTGGTTGGTCACCAGGCAGTTGGAGGACGCAAGAGATTTGTGGCTTGCACTGCAAAGCGGATTCTGTCAAAGCCTCGGCGTTGACACTATACTGGAGGCCGTTGCAGCCTCGATCCGCCGGATGCATCGCGAGGGTGTCTATCATCGAGATCTCAATCTCAAAAATATCTTAGTCCGTTCGGGCAGCGCGGGCGTGGAAAGTTATATCATTGACTTTGACAAGTCGCTTTTGGTCTTGGGGCAACTACCGGCGCCGCTGGCGCAAAAAAATCTCGCCCGCTTGTTAAGATCGATCCGGAAACTCGACCCACAACGACAATACTTCTCAGCGGCATATTGGGACAAATTTTTAGCGTACTACAATGCAGCAGCAGCCTAATATCAATGCCGAGCGAATCCTGCTGGTGTTGCATGGTTCGATTGGCGATGTAACGCGGGCGTTGCCGCTCGCCGGGCTGCTGCGGGACGGTTATCCAAAGGCTTTTATCGCCTGGTCGGTGGAACCGGCATCGGCGCCGTTGGTTGAAGGCAACCCGGCAATCGATGAAGTGATTCTGTTCGACCGGCAGCATTGGTGGAAACGTTTCGCCGGTTTTCTCGGCCAAATCCGCCGGCGCAAGTTCGATCTGGTGTTGGATTTGCAACGCCACCTGAAGAGCGGTGTTATCAGCCGCTTTAGCGGTGCGCCGCACCGGTTGGGATTTCATCGGACCGATGCCAAGGAATGCAATTGGCTGTTCAATAACCTGTTTATCGAACCATGTGGCAATAGTATTTCGAAACTCGACCACTATTTGAAGTTTGCGGAGTTTCTCGGTCTGCCGAAATCTCCGCTGCGTTGGGACTTTACTCTAACCGAGGCAGAGCAAAGTAGCGTCGATAAGCTGCTCTTTAGTATCGACAGACCATTCGCTGTATTATTCGTCGGAACCCGTTGGGAGAGCAAAAACTGGTTTGCCGATCAAATCGCCGCCTGCGCGGATTTGTTGCGCCGTGAACACCGGCTGGCGGTCGTCCTGCTTGGCGGGGCCGACGACCGGCAGTTGGCGCAGCAGTCTTTATTATTGAGCGATCCCGGGGTGATCAATCTGGCGGGGGGAACCAGCTTGCGTGATGCCATCGGAATTATCGCCCGAGCCAAGTTAGCGGTAGGGCCTGACACCGGTTTGATGCATATCGCAGCCGCATTGAATGTCCCTGTGATATCGCTATGGGGAGCGACCGACCCAGCCAGAACCGGACCGTACGGTTTCGAAAACTTGTCGATCAAAGGCATGGCCCCCTGCAGCCCCTGCTATCTTAAACGGTGTTCGATTGGCCGGCAGTGCATGCGATCCATTGGCACAAACGAAATCGCTGGGAAGCTCAATCGCGTAATCGATGGCGCGACGAGGCAGCTCATAGGACATGCCGACTGCGGTTGATTATCGACTCTTTCAGGTGGATCGGTGGGTTTTTTGGATCCTGAAGGAAGCGTTCAACAGTGCGATGCTAGAGAGTCTCGCCGCGATCGTCGATCGCCAGCTTTACTCCAAACATCCGCAAACCTTAACGTTCGCCTGGCCGCCGAATACAAACACCTGTGATTATTTCCTGAAAGTGTTTCATCGACGCCGCGGCACGGCGCAAATTAAGGATCTTCTGCGCTCGACAAAGGCGCGCCGCTTTTGGCGCCAAGGTTTGGCCCTCAGTGCGGCGGGGTTCAACGTCCCGTCAACCATCGTGTGCGGCGAAAAACGCCATTGGGGAGTCACTCAGCGGTCGTTAGTTCTTACCGGAAAAATCGACGGTCAACCGGTGCCGGCTTTTTTGTCTGCTCGGACTTTTTCTCGCGGCGATATTTCACAGATTACGTTGAAACGGCGCGCCTTGGCGCAACTTGGCGAATTGGTGCGGCGTTTTCATGACTTGGGTTTCATTCATGGCGATCTCGTCGCCACCAATATTATTGTCGTCCCACAGTCTGCCAGCGGATTGATTTTCTACCTTATGGATAACGACCGTACTCAGCACTACCCCGCTTGGCTGACAATGAAGCTGCGAAAACGAAATCTTGTTCAGTTAAATCGCATGCCGT
>DASSGE010000741.1:0-5889 GCA_035693605.1 Binatia bacterium | reverse complement strand
AGCGCATCCAAGAATTGCTGCGAGCAACGGAATTGGTACCGTACGCCGAACGCTACCCACACGAATTATCGGGTGGACAACAACAGCGGGTTGCGTTGGCGCGCGCGTTAGCACCGCGCCCGCCGGTTGTCCTACTTGACGAAGCATTTAACGGCCTGGACCCTGAACTCCGACCGCAGATGCGCAAAGAGGTCGCTAGCATCCTACGCCATATGAAAACAGCCGCGGTGCTGGTCACCCACGACCAGGAAGAAGCTCTCGGAATGGCCGACCAGGTTGCGGTCGTTCGCCAGGGCGAACTGCAGCAGGTCGGCACACCGGAAGACGTTTATTACAATCCAGCGACCATATTTGTTGCCGGATTTGTCGGCCACGCTGACTTTATCGACGGTGTCGTATCCGGCGCGCAGGTTGTTACCGAATTTGGCAATTTCTCCTGTTCGTCCGAGGTGCGACCCGGCCCGGTCAAAGTGATGATCCGTCACGAGGCCGTCAACACCAAAGCCAACGGCATTCTTGCCACCGTCGAGGAGCGCGAGTTTCTTGGCGGTGAAATACTCTACCGGCTGCGCCTCCCCTCGGGCGACGCGGTTCACTTGGAGCAACGTAAACCCGTCCACTGGCCGGTCGGACACCGCGTGCCAATCGATGTTAATATTCCCAACGCCGTGGTTTTTGCCGCTTCCGGCAATGACTCAATCGACTAGTATCCACGCCTACAAAACCACCTGATCACCAAGCCGAACGGCTTGGCCGCTCATAGCTTTCGCCAACCCGACGCACCAAAATCCGTCGCGTCATTCTCACTCGACTCGGTATGCCTTCTACCTGAGCAGTTTTGAAAAGCCCAGTAAGCATCTGCACCGGGGCCATTTTATGATTTGACAAACAATCTACTTTCGATTATACGAACAATTAAAATTCCGAAGCTCGCAATTTATGCTTGTAAAGATGTAAGTGCTTAACAGTCAACGCGAATTAAATATTTCTGGAGGAATCATGACAGGTGTTAGGCAGCTTTCAGTGCTCAGTTTGATTTTCGGACTGACGGTTGGCGTGGCCTGGAGTGGCACTGTGATGGCGCAGGAAAAGGTCATGAACCTATACACGGCCCGTCACTACGCGACTGATGAAGCGTTTTATAGCGGCTTTACAAAACTTACCGGGATCAAGATTAACCGGATTGAAGGCGGCGAGGATGCGCTTTTTGAACGCATCAAGGCGGAAGGCGCCGCCAGTCCGGCCGACGTTTTCTTGACCGTCGATGTCGCCCGCTTGTGGCGCGCTGAGCAGGCGGGAATTTTCGCGCCGCAAAAATCGGCGCTGCTGGCCAAGCGCATCCCGGCTCATTTTCGTGATCCTAATGGCAACTGGTTTGGTTTCTCGTCACGAGCGCGAGTTATTGCTTATGACAGAAGTAAAGTGAGTCCGGGCGATATCGCGCGTTATGAAGAGCTGGCAAATCCCAAGTGGAAGCGCGAGATTTGCACACGGCCGAGCAGCCACCCCTATAACCTTTCGTTAATATCGAGCATGATCCTGCACTTGGGTGAGCAAAAGGCGCGCGAATGGGCGCGCGGCGTCGCCGCGAACTTGGCACGCCCGCCGAGAGGCGGCGATACGGACCAATTGACTGCGGTGGGTGTCGGTGAATGTTCGATCGCGCTGTCAAATCACTATTACTATGTCCGGCTTATGCGTTCGAGCAAGACGGAAGACCGCGCCCTGGTGCAAAGAGTCCAGATAGTCTGGCCCAATCAGAACGATCGCGGCACGCACCTAAACATTTCCGGCGGCGGGCTTCTCAAGAATGCTCCCAACCGCGATGCCGCCGTCAAATTTCTCGAATACCTCGCAAGCGATCAGGCGCAAGCCTTGTTCGCCAACGGTAACAATGAGTGGCCGGTGGTCAAAGAGATCAAATTGGCAAATCCAGAACTCGATCAATTCGGCCAATTCAGGACTGACAACTTGTCGCTCGCGAGTCTAGGCAAGACTCAAGGTGCAGCGCAAAAGCTCGCTGACCAAGTGGGTTGGAAATAACCAGCGCGACCTGAGAGCGACGCAGCCGCCAAAGCCCATGACCTCGCTCACCGCCGTCCTGCGCTCGAAAGCCGTCAGCGGCATCGTCGTCCCTCGGATCGGTGGTCTCGGCATCGTATCATTAATAACCGCCGCACTGGTGGTGGCGCCGATTGGCGCCGTCGTCTGGAACATTTTTCTGCCCAGCGAGGCAACCTGGGAGCACCTGATATCGACGGTCCTGCCTGACTACATCGCCAACACCTTTCTGCTATTGGTGTTGGTCGCCGCGGGAGTCCTGTCATGCGGCGCACTCTCCGCATGGCTGGTGACCGCGTATGATTTTCCCGGCCGCCGCACACTGGAATGGGCGCTGGTATTGCCGATGGCGATCCCAGCCTATGTCATGGCCTACGCCTACACTGATTGGCTCCAGATTTCTGGGCCGGTGCAAAGCCTGTTGCGCGAATTCACCGGTTGGCGCGTGCGCGAGTACTGGTTCCCCGAGATCCGCTCATTGCCAGGCGCCGCGACCATGCTGTCATTCGCTCTCTATCCCTATGTTTACCTGCTGGCTCGCAGCGCCTTCCTTGAACAGTCACGCAGCAGCTACGAGGCCGCCCAACTGGCCGGCTACGGCATATGGGGAAGATTCTGGCATGTATCCTTGCCGTTAGCGCGCACCGGGATTGTCGCCGGAGTCGCCTTGGCGCTGATGGAGACCCTCGCCGACTTCGGTACCGTTTCATACTTTGCGGTAAATACTTTTACCGCTGGCATCTACCGCGCCTGGCTGTCTCTTGGCGATTCGGTCGCAGCCGGGCAGCTCGCCACTTGCCTGCTCATTTTCGTGTTCGCCATGCTCGCCCTGGAACGCATGCACCGCGGCGGCGCGCGTTATACCAGCAACCGGACGCCGATCGCGCCGCAAACGCTGCGCGGCGTGAAGGGTCTGGGTGCGTTCGCGCTATGCGCGGCGCCGATCATTTTCGGTTTCGTCATTCCGGCGGCGATACTGTTAAGGCTCACCTTGACCGATCCGGAAGTCCAGTTCGGCACCCGGATCTCAGGACTGATCACCAACACGTTTATTTTAGCCGGCATCGCCGCCATGGTTGCCGTCATTGTCGCCATGCTACTGGCGTATGCGGCGCGAACGGTGAAGAGCCCCATGGTGCAAACGGCAAATCGCTTGGCCGTGCTCGGCTACGCGTTGCCCGGCGCGGTGATCGCCGTGGGCATTCTCCTGCCGCTGGGCAAGCTCGACAACGCTTTGATCGCCTGGGTTTCTCAACAGTTTGGCGTGCGCACCGGATTGATTTTAACCGGTTCAATCACAGCGCTGATTTACGCCTATCTCGTCAGGTTTCTCGCCGTGGCTTTTCAAACGGTAGAAGCGGGACTTACGCGCGTGACGCCATCGATGGATGACGCCGCGCGCAGCCTCGGCCTATCGCCCGGCCGCACCCTGGTGCGGGTCCACTTGCCGATCATGCGCAGCAGCGTTGCCACGGCAGCATTATTGGTATTCGTTGACGTTTTAAAAGAATTGCCGGCCACTTTTGCCATGCGGCCGTTTAACTTCGACACGCTGGCGGTCGAGGCCTATAACTTGGCTAAGGACGAGCGCATCGCCGAAGCCGCCCTGCCGGCGCTGCTCATTGTCGCAATCGCGCTTTTACCGTTGGTCTTACTGTCGCGGCAGATTGCGAATTCGAGTCAGCGTCGGCGCAATGACGCAGTTCGGACTTAGGTTTCCGTCTGATTCGCTGAGCCGCGGCCACCGCCGAGGAAACTTTTTTACGGCGCACGTTGGGCAAAGTATTTTTGACAAAGCCTTCACCCTTACATATACGAACACCATGACTTCATCCGCCGCGACCAGATCGACACGAGTCATGCGCCGTCGGATGTTCATTTTCCTTGGCCTGTTTATGCTAATGGCGACCGGTGCATTCGCTGCCGGCGACGAAGCCAAGCGAATCCTGGCACTTATCGATTACATCGGCGGCGATTATAAGAACGCCGTCAAGGGCGGCAGCGTCATCAATCCGGGCGAGTATCAAGAGATGAGCGAATTCGCGGCGCGCAGCGCGCAGCTATTTGCTCAACTTAAGGCCGCGGAGGGCGGCGACAAAGCCGGCATCGAGAAAGACTTACAATCGCTGCTGGCTCATATCAAAGGCAAATCCGGCGAAAACGTCGTGCCGCAGCTGGCCCAACAAATCAAAGATCGCTTGATCAAAGCCTACAATATCGTTCCCTACCCGCGCCGCCTGCCGTCCTTGGCAAGCGGCAAAAAAGTCTACGACGACAATTGCGCGCAATGCCATGGCGCCACCGGCAAAGGCGACGGCCCAGGGCGGGAGAGCATGAACCCCAAAACCCCGCTGCCGGCCAACTTTACGGATCCCGAACGCATCGGCGGTCTTTCCCCTTTCAAAGTTTTCAACACCGCTAGTTTCGGCATCGAGGGCACGGCGATGGCATCGTTTGCCGCACTCACCGACGAGCAACGCTGGCAGGTCGCATTCTACGTATTTTCGCTGCGCTTCTCGGACGAAGCGGCGAAAATTGGCGCGCAGGTGGTCAAGGCGAAAGGTTTGCCTAGGGAACTACAATCGGTCGCAAACTTGGCTACCAGCTCGGATGACGACCTGTCGGACAGGCTCAGCGAGCAGACCAAAGACGCCGCGCAAGCGCTGGCTCAGCTCGCCTACCTGCGCCGCGGCATGTTGGAAGCGACGCTGTCCGATCCGCTTTCGGTTGCCAAGGTATTTCTGCGCGAAGCCGTCGCGCTCTATGCCAAAGGTGAAAAAGACCAAGCCTATCAAAAAGCCGTCGACGCCTATCTCGAAGGCTATGAACTTGCTGAACCGACATTAGTGGCCAAGGACGCAGAATTGGGACGCGGCCTCGAAGCGCAATTTACCCAGCTGCGTAACAGCATCAAACAAGGAGCTCCCGCGGAAGAAATTCAAAAGCAACATCTGGAAATCGAGGTCAGCTTGGATCGCGCCTCTCAAGCTATGGCGCGCGACGACGGCTATTCGGGATATTATGCCTTCGCCAATTCAGCCTTGATCATTTTTCGCGAGGGACTCGAAGCCGCACTGATCCTGGCCAGCATCATCGGCATGTTGCGGGTCATGGGGGCAACTGACGCAATCCGCTACATCCACCTCGGCTGGATACTCGCAATCGTTTGCGGCGGGTTAACCTGGGTGGCGACACAAACAGTGCTCACGCTCAGCGGACGGCACCGTGAAACCATGGAAGGATTCATATCCGTCTTTGCCGCCGTCGCGCTATTTTATGTCGGCTATTGGCTGCACACCCGTTCGGAAGTCAAACGCTGGCACGAATTCATCCAAGAAAAAGTAAAATCGGACCTCTCGACCAGACGCATCTTCGGACTCACCGGCATCTCATTTTTCGCCGTCTATCGCGAAGCGTTCGAGCTCGTGCTGTTTTACCAAGCACTGTGGATGCAAAATGAGAACAATCAGGGGTCGATCCTATGGGGCCTGGCGCTCGGACTTGGACTCCTTACAGTAGCCACCTTCGCGATTTTAAAGCTCGGCATGAAACTACCGCTCAAATATTTCTTGAGTGCCACGGGCACACTGCTCTATGTCATGGCGTTTATCTTTGCCGGTAACGGCGTCAAAGAGTTGCAGGCGGCCCAGTGGATGTCGACCACGCCGACGGATGTCCCGCACGCAATTCCCATCCTCGGTATTTACCCAACGGTGGAAACTCTCGCGGCCCAGGGGTTGATGCTCAGTGCATTTGTCGCGACATCCTTTTGGCTGGCCCGACAACGCAGGAAGACAGCGTAAATGGAATCACGGCAACTCCAAAAAC
>DASSGE010000740.1:0-2801 GCA_035693605.1 Binatia bacterium | reverse complement strand
ACAGACGAAGTCCCAGTAATAGCAGGGCTGCCAGCGCGATGCCGGTCGGCGGCCATACGGCGGATGCACTCGGATGGAGAAAGGCGTAGGCCAGGCCGAATTTGCCGGCAGCGAAATAAATTGACGCGAGCAGAGCGACGGGCGCAAGCTGATCGAAACTGCGCAACTGGGCCTTCATAGAGATATCGCCTATATCCAACGATATGCGCAGAAAGTTGGCCGCGAAATAACTTTTGTTGCGATGATAAAACGCAACAAACTCTAGCTTTCAATGTTGGGTGAAGCAAGACCACTCATCGTCTCGCAAATGTTTAAAAAAGTGTGTAAATTTTGATCAGTTACTCCGACGATGTGTCCCAAAAACGCGACAGTTAAATCGTTGACAGTTTTTTGGCTTAGCGTTATCTACGTGTTCCTGCACCCTGCGATGACAACCGCTGTATTGAGTCGAGGGCGCTGTAAAATGCCCCGCCCGAATTAATTAGCAAGTTAAGCTCACCTCAGATGAAGACGACAAAGCCGATCAAGCTGCGCTGGCATTTGGTGGTGTTGATCGTCGCCACGTTGGTGCCGTTGCTGCTGTTCGCGGTAATTCTGATTCAGCAGCAAATTAAACAGCAACAGGAAAATGCCCACCGGGGTATGCACGACACGGCGCGCGCGCTTTCGCTGGCGGTCGACCGGGAAATTTTAAGTGCTCGGGCCGTGCTCGATACTCTCGAAGGTTCGAAAAGTCTCGAAGAGGGCAATTTTGAAAGTTTTCATTACCTAGCTGCAGCGGCTGCGGCGAAACGTGAAAGTACACGGGTCATTCTTTTCGCTCTCGACGGTCAGCAGCTGGTCAACACCGCTCGTCCCTATGGAGTTCCGCTGCCCAATCCTTTCCTACAAGGACAGCCCCAGGGAAAGCATCGCGTCTACCCCGACCTCGTGCTGGGCGGGACCGATCATCTGCAGGAGGTTATCAAAACCGGCCAGCCGACCATTGCCGATGCGTTCTTAAGTTTGACCATGAGGCGTCCCGCTGTCTCGGTCGCGGTGCCGGTGAAGCGTAACAGTAAATTGCTTTATATCTTGGACATAACTTTCGAACTTGGCACATTCACAAGGGTGTTGCTGGAGCAGGGGCTGCCGGCGGGCTCGGAAGGGGTGATTGTCGACCGTCGTGGAGTTATCATCGCGCACACGACTGCGCCCGAGCGGTTTGTCGGACGGCGCGCGCCGGCGCCGCTTCTGGCGCAAATGGCCGCGGCCAATGAAGGAGTCTTCGGCGCAGGACCGGGCGCTGCAGACGCGTCGACCGCGCTCTATTTTGTCCGTTCAAAATCAACCGGTTGGAGCACTGGAATCGCGGTGTCGCAAGCCGCGGCAAATGCGGCGCTGCAAAGGACTTACAACGTATTGATCGGCGGGGCGGTAATGCTGCTGTCGTTAAGCCTGGGCGCCGCGCTATTTTTGGGCGGGCGGCTGGCGCGATCGCTTGCCAGGTTGGCTGGCACAGCGGGAGCGATTCAGCGCGGCGAGCCGATCGAGCTTAGGAAATCTTCAGTATATGAAATCGACGAATTGCATCAGCAGTTGGTTCAAGCGGGGACCTTGGCGCGACAAAATTTTCAGGAACGCAGCTTACGGATTGAGGCTGAAGCACGCCGCGCAGCGGCCGAGATTGCGCGCAGTGGTATTGCCGAACGTGAAGCGAAATTGCAGGAAAGCGAAGAACGGCTGCGCGCCTTTCTCGAAAACAGTGCGACGATTGCCTGGATGGTCGATGAAGATGGGCGTTATGTTTACCTGAGCCGCAATTATCTCAAGCGTTTCAATCTCGAAGGGCAACAATGGCAGAACAAAACCGTATTCGATTTATGGCCGGCGGCCGTAGCGGAGAAGTTGCGGCGTAAAGATTTGGCCTTGCTGGCCCGAGGTGGACTGCAGGAGGAGACTGAAGAAACGAGAAATCCCGATGGTAGCCGCTCCTGGTGGTTCAATTCTCGATTCGTGTTAACCGATCGTTCAGGCAAGCGCTACGTCGGCAGCCTGGCGGTGGATATCACCGAGCGCAAGCGGCTGGAAGACGAACTTGAAAGTCGGGTCGCCGAGCTGAAACAAGCCGACCGGCGTAAAGATGAATTTCTCGCGATGCTGTCGCACGAACTGAGAAATCCACTGGCACCGATAACCAACGCCGTGCAAATTCTAAAAACCATTGCTCACAAGGATTCAAAGCTCGATTGGTGCTCCAACCTGATCGATCAACAGGTAAAGTATATGGCCCGGCTGATGGAAGATTTACTCGACGTCAGCCGGATTACCCGCGATAAACTCGACCTGCGTAAACAGCCGGTGGCGCTCGGTGAAATCATCGCCAATGCAGTGGAAACCAGCCGGCCGTTGGTCGATAGCGGGAGCCACCGTCTCACCATCGATTTCCCGGAACAGAAAATAATCCTCGACGGCGATCCCGCGCGGCTGACTCAAGTCTTTGCCAACTTATTGAACAATGCGGCCAAGTACATGGAAAGCGACGGCGAGATTTCCATTACTGCGAGACTGAGCGGGCCTGTCACGCCTACATCTGTCGACGTGAGCGATGCCGACACTCGCACAGATGAAAGGAGTAACCCGGCGGCAAATTCGCCGACCAACGAAGTGATCGTCTCGGTGGCAGATCGGGGCATCGGCATCGCGCCAGACAAACTGCCACATGTTTTTGATATGTTCTATCAGGCGGAGAGTGGGCGGGATCGCCGCTACGGCGGACTCGGAATCGGTTTAACCCTGGTACGTGAAATAGTCGAGTTGCA
>DASSGE010000739.1:0-6558 GCA_035693605.1 Binatia bacterium | reverse complement strand
AGGGGTTTTATAAGCAGTTGTGGAAATAATTGATAATGGATAATGGAGAATTGAAAATTGGGGGAGTGAGTTTGCGGTTCGCTTTAACAGTCCGTAACAGGAGATAGATTATGAATCGGCTAATGTTGGCTTTCTTGCTCGCTAGTTTATCGGTGACTGCTTCGTTGCGGCAAGCCGGGGCGGCGGAGACGCGCATCTCCATCGGCGTGACTGAGACCATGGACACGTTCAACCCGTACGCCGACAGCGTTTCTTTGATGTACAGCGTGTGGTGTCAGGTGCTGGGCTGTCTCGGCACTTATGATTTCGACAAAGCGCAGCATGTCGGACTGGTGTTGGAACGCTGGGAAGTCAAAGATCCCAACAACTGGCTGTTCCATGTGCGCAAGGGGCTCAAGTTTCACAATGGCACACCGGTGACCGCGCACGACATCGTCCACTCCATGGGGAGGACGCGCAAGGACCCGCAAAGCAAGCAGACGCAAAATATTTCGGCGGTCGCGAGCGAGAAGGCGCTAAACGACTATACCGTCCAGGTCACGACGAAAATCCCGACAGCGCCGCTGCTCGATTCTCTCTTCGACCGTATTATCATTACCAGCAAGGAACTTTACGACAAACACGGAGCTGAGGTTGCCGATAAGCAGTATCCCTTCGGCGCCGGCCCTTATAAATTTCGCGAATTGATTCCCGGGCAGCGGCTCGTGATCGGCAAAGACAAATCCCACCCGATGTGGAAGCAGTATCCGCAAGCGCCCGATGAGATTGTTTTCCGGATCATGCGCGAACCGGAGCAGCGGGTGACGGCGCTGCTCAACAACGAGATCCAGATCGCCCAGTTCGTGCCACCGCATTTGCGCGAGCGAGTCGAGCGCAGCGCCAATCACAAGATCGTTAAGTTTCACACCGCCGAGTTGATGTTTCTGGCGATGATGCCGAAGGTCAAACCCTGGGACAACAAGCTGGTGCGCCAGGCGGTGGCCTACGCCGTCGATCGCGATATGATCATCAAGACTTTGCTGCGCGGCGAGGCCTCGCGCCTCGACGGACCCATCGGCGAAGGTCAATACGGCTATGATCCCAAACTTCAACCCAAGTACACTTACAATCCGGAGAAGGCCAAAGAACTGTTGAAACAGGCGGGATACCCCAACGGCGTCGACGTCGAGCTGCAAACGCCGGTGGGGCGTTACACCCTCGACAAGCAGGTGACCGAAGCGATGATCCCCATGCTCAATGCCGTGGGCTTTCGCGCCAAGCTCGCCACCCCCGAGTGGGCGACGCTGTGGGCCAACGTTCAAGCCGGCAAGGTGCCGTTCTACTACATGGGCCGCGGCGGCGTCGTCGATCCCAGCGCCGCGCTGTCGCAATACTTCGAGACCGGCGGCTCGCCGCGAATCGGTTACTCGAATCCCAAAGTCGACGAATTGCTCAAGCTAGAACGGCAAACCTTCGACCCGGCCAAGCGCAAAAAAGCCTTGGGCGAGGCGATGAGCCTGATCACTGAAGAAGCGCCGGCGCATTTCCTCTGGCGCCACCAGTTGCTCTTCGGGATGGCCAAGAACGTCGACTACCGGCCGCTGCCGAGCGAACGGATCTTTGGCTGGAATATGAAGGTGAGGTAAAGGAGCAAAATTGACGTATGGAATGGTGGAGGTAATCGAGTGGTGGTCGAACGAGGATCGAGGATGGATGATGGCTGAGTGCAGATTGTAATCCGGGATTTCCCAATACTTTAAACACTCCGTACTCCAACGATTTCCATTGGCCAGCGCGAGCGTTTAGCGATTCTACCAGCAATCAAGGAACTGAAGACATGTCTATGTTGATGAGTCGGGTCGTGGCGAAGAATTCCGGCGCGGCGTTCGAGGTTTTAAAAGGCCAGCGGATCCGCATCGCGGGACAGAGTATTGTCGACTTTGTCGCGTTCAATCTGCGCGATCTGACCGAGCGTTTCGATCAGGCGCGGACCAAGACCAATCAAGTGAAGATTTTCATCAGCACCGGCGATGTGCTCTATTCCAAACGTAACAATCCGATGATGACTATCGTCGAGGATACCTTCACCGAAGGCCGCCATGATCTGCAGAAGGGCATGTGCAGCCGCAGGCGCTTTGAGATGGTGGCCAAGGGGGAGACTAAACGGATATTTGCCGAAGGCGTCGATATCAATCCCAAGAAGGCCGAAGAGATTCCGACTCATGGCTGTTGGGAGAACTTGAGCGGCGCGGTGAAGCCGTGGAACATCGGAGCCGACGACGTGCCGAGCCCGTTCAACATTTTTCAGTGCATGCGCATCGATCCGGACACCGGGGTGATGTACGACACCATGATCCGGCCGAAGGATGAAGCCCATGTCGACTTTCGTGCCGAGATGGATCTGCTGATCGCGGCCAGCGCTTGTCCCGAGTCGGGGCGAGGACAGGCGATAAGGGTGGAGATTTATGATGGGTAGAGGGTCGAAGAGATTTCTCACTGCGTTCGAAATGACAGGATTGATTTTCGGTGTCCGTCATTCCGACAGAGCGCAGCGACGAGGACTCTCCTAAGTTCTGCACGCGGCGAATTATGGCAGGCATCGCATTCACTTTTAACAATCCGCATGTCGAGCGGGTGATCTCGGGCCGGGGCTCGCTGGGCAAGTTGTCGGAGGAAGTGGAGCGACTGGGCGGCACGCGCGCGCTGGTGTTGATCTCACCGTCGGTGGCCAAGACTTTTCTCTTGAACAAGGTCAAAGCCGCACTCGGCGGCAAATGCGCCGCGGTGTTCGACCAGGTGAAGCCGCACTCGCCGACGGAGTCCATCGAAAAAGCCGTCGCGCTGGCGCGGGACGCGGAGATCGACGTTCTAATCAGCGTCGGCGGCGGCAGCGCAATCGATACCGGCAAGGGCGTGGCGGCGCTGTTGGCCGAGGGCGGCGCGCTGCCGCGTTTCGGCGTGCGCTTCACGCCGCCGAACAAAAAAGAGGTGCCGCCCATGCCGGCGCCGAAGATTCCTCATATCGCGATCCCGACGACGCTGTCGGGTGGCGAGTACAGTTATTCTGCCGGCATCACCGAAGGCGGCAAGAAATTCATCGTTGCCGATCCCAAACTGGCGCCGAAGACGGTGCTGCTCGATCCCGAAGCGGCAGCGACGGCGCCGGGCCGGTTGCTGGCAGCGTCGGGAATGAATTCGCTGGCGCATTGCGTCGAAGCGGTCTATTCCACCGAGACCCAGCCGCTGACCGAGGCGTATTGTCTTGCCGGCATCGGTTTGATCGCACGCTACTTGCCGCGGGCGGTCGCCGATCACACCGATCTCGAAGCGCTCAGTCATGTTCAAGTGGCGGCGTGTTTGTCAGGCATGGGGGTTTACAGCGCCTGGACCGGCATCCATCACGCCATCGTCCATGTCATCGGCGGACGCTACAAAGCACCGCACGCTGAAATCCACGCATTGATGCTGCCATATGGCATGCGTTGGAACTTGGATGTTGTGCAGCCGCAGTACCTGCGCATGGCGCGGGAGATCGGCATCGAAGCGGCGAACGAAACAGAGTTGGCGGCCGCCGTGCCGGAATATGTCTACGGCATGAATCAGAAAATGGGCCTGCCGCTCAAGCTGCGCGATCTCGGCGTGCCGCGCGATGGTTTGAAGCAGTTGGCGGCGGACACCTTGGACGATTACAGCATTCATACCAACCCCAAGCCGGTGCGCAGCGCGGCGCAGGTGCTGGAAGTGCTGGAAGCGGCGTGGTGAAAGAAAACATTGCTCCCGCAAAGACGCAAAGTTCCGGATCGGAACTGTAGGGGCGACCGGCGGTCGCCCGTCTTTTAGTTCTCTCGCCCCTTGCGGGAGAGAGCTAGAGTGAGGGGAAATTCAATTAAGCACCCTCACCTCAATCCTCTCCCGTCGAGGGAGAGAAGGTAAGATTGCTCGGTCGGTAAACTCCATAAGTGTGACTCGCCAGTCCGCAGAATTTCCAGATGACTCCTCAAGACGCGATCAAGGTCGTTAACCACCTAGCCAACGACGACGAGATCGACAAACTTCTCGTCGATCTCCTTCGTTCACCGTCGCCCCAGACAGAACTGGAAGAAGCCGATCCCAATCTGAAACAATTCGTTGCTGGTTTCATTGCACCACGCGTGAAAATGTTAACCGGAAGCGCAGGATTGATCGACGGCATGGGCAACTTGATTTGGCGTTATGGTGAGAATACCGGCGAGCGAGGCTTGCTGCTCATGGGTTATGCGATGACGTTTCCCGCGGGCGGCATGAAGGAACCGTTCTCGGGTGCGATCGTCGATGGCGCACCGTTCGGTGTTGCCGGCAACTGTGCGATGGGCCGCGGCGCTTGCGAGCAGAAGGGCGCGTTGGCGGCGATGATGTATGCGGCCGCGATTGTCGCACGATCCCAGGTGAAACTGCGCGCGCCGTTGATACTTGCCGTTAGCGTAGCGGGAGAGACGGGCCGTCACGATACGGCTCAGTTCATTCTCGAGCAAAATCACATTCCCGCAAAGGCCGGGATCGTCGGTCTAGGAACGGCTAATCGCATTTGTCTCGGCAACAAAGGCCGCATCGATGTCGAAATCACCGTGCGCGGGAAGTCGGCGCATAGCAGCATGCCGTGGGATGGCATCAATGCCGTCGACGGCGCGCGAAAAGTATTGGAACGGCTCGATCGCCTTGATCTCGGTAAAGAACACCCCGACCTCGGCAAGGCCACGCTGACGGTGACGCAGATTAGAAGTACGCCGGAGATCAGCCACACGGTGCCGGATAGTTGCCGGATCATGCTCGACCGACGGCTCTTGCCGGGTGATGACCCGGAGAGGGTGTTGCGTGATATTCAAGATGCCGTGATCGATATGCCGCCGTGGTCGGTTGAAGTAACACGTGGTGCGTTTATGTATCCGTCGCAAGTTGGCGTCGATTGTGCCGTTCCATCCGCCGTAAGAGGAGTTACGCGCGCTTTGAAAGGACAAGATGTCGATGTCTTGTATTCACCTGCGGCTTTGGATGCCGGCTATCTCAATCAGCGCTGCATTGAGACAATTATGTTCGGACCGGGTGATTTGCGTTTCGCCCACACAGATCAGGAAGTTGTTTCGATCCAGGAAGTTCGGGGTGCGGCGCGGATTTACGCTGCGACCGCGTTGGACTTGCTGGGTTAATTTCGAAGGAACGTACGCAGTGGGCTGATAAAGAGAAGGGTGAGAAGAAGTAATATTCGGGAAGTCGGTCTCAAGGCGGATATTACGAATCTCTGGTGAAATCTCTAAATTTTCGGGTGACAGCCGCGGTCCGCCGCTTCCTTGTCAACCTGATGGTTAGTCATCACCATACTGTTTAAGGCGCAAACATCTCCTCTAACACCGACATCACTGTCGCTAAGGCGTTCGGCGCCAACCGTCCAAGTCGCCTCGCTAGGCGCTCAACATCAACTGTGCGCAGTTGATCCGTCGCGACAAATCCGTTTCGACCCTCGAAACGGCAGGGAACTCGCCATGGATAAGCGTACCCTCCGGTCGTCATCGGTGCGACGATAACCGTGCGCAGGTGGTCATTCAATTCATCTGGTGACACGACAAGACACGGCCGTGTCTTACGGATTTCACTACCCCGCGTTGGGTCGAGCTGAACCAGGTAAACGTCACCTCGGGATGGAACCGCACGCCCTACCGCCACTGCCACTCTTTCTCGTCAAATCGAGTGGGGGTTGCGTGATCGAGAAGGCGGTCTTCATCTCGCTCACGCATTTTTCGAGCTGCAGCTGCCCACCCCGCGCGAGGCCGGCTCCCTCTTCGAATCACGATGCGGCCCGGCTCGGCGTCTAGTTCGACTTCGTCCGTGAGCTGAGCTTCCTCCAAAAGCACTTTCGGCAGGCGGATACCCCGTGAATTACCAATCTGAACAATGCGGCTCTTCATCTGAACCTCCGGCATTACATTGTAAGCACATGGCAGTCAAGTTCGCAATTCCACAGAAACGTTAAGCCGAGCAGGGGCTGGGCAACGTTTTGGGGTGAGAGCGCGCGTTCCTTAGCGTCGGGTAACCCCCTGTGGTTGCCCTCCGAAAAAGGCGGCCACGAGGGCCTGCCCCTACAAATATTCGCGTCGATCCGCGTTTACGCCGAAATCTCAAACGTCAGCAGCTGCCGCGGCGCCTTGTGATACGCCTCAGCTACGGCCGCTTCGGTCTTTTCCCCTGGCGGGGCGACGATACGGGCGCGGGCGGAGACGGTTAGCGGGCTGACGTCCCACGGGTAGGGATCGAAAATTACTGAGCCGGGGCCGTTGGGTTTTATCGTCAGTGTTACGGTTTCGTCGCTATCGTAGGAAACCCGCACCGGCGCGATTTTGTAGTCCTTGAATTCGTTTTCGTTGGCGTAGCCGTCGCAGCAAAAATACAGCGACAGCAAGTCGAAGATTTGCAGCGCCATATAGTTGTAGGCGAGTTCGTTTTCGAATCCCGGCTCCAGTTCCATTAGTTTCCGTTTGATCTCAGCCTGCTTGCTCTCCAGCTTGATTTTGGCGTCCTTGACCGGTTGGCTGCGCTCGCGCACGCGTC
>DASSGE010000738.1:0-5666 GCA_035693605.1 Binatia bacterium | reverse complement strand
TGATCGCTGGTTTTGCTCCGGCTGCGAACGTCTGCGATTACGCCGTCACGGCGTTTTTCGATGCGCAGATTCAAGTCATCGATGGGGTTGTCCCCATCGCCCCATAATGGGAAGGCTGGCAGACTCACGGTCGCGACCGCTTGTTCTTTGACCGTGACGCGCGGTCTGAAGGCGTGCGGCACCACTTCACCGTGCGCGTTGAACACTCGCACATCGCCAAGATCGGCGCGGGCAACGGCACGATAGACCGCCGCGGGAATTTCGACCTCGTAGAGCCCATGGGCGGCGTCGGCCTCGATGGCCATACCGTAAGCGAAGTCCATCGGCCGTTCCGCAGCAATGGAAAGAGTGGGAACAAACAATAACAACAACACCAGCCCAATCATTTCGCCTCCTTGGCGCTTGTCGGCGGCACGGGCGAAAAATACCCAACCACCAACATCAGTAAACCGACACCGATGAACGACACGATGCGCTCGACGCCGCCGACATTGGAAAGATCGACGAAAAACAGTTTAACCACGACGACCGCCATGAGCCCGGCGCCGGTGAGCCACAGCGGCCGCAGTTGAGTACGTGTGGCAAGGACCATCGTGCATAACGCCAAGACGCTCCAGAAAATCGATAAAGACGATTGCACCAACATCGAGCGCATCAGCGAATCCATATGGAATGGCACGCCGCCCCAATGATGCAACGTGCGCAGCAGCACACCATTGAGCCAGAAAAACCCGATGCTACCGAGCGCGACATAGGAAAACTCCCCGGTATGAAAGAACGACGGCGCGGTCGGCAAGCCGTGCATGCGCCCGAGCCAGTTGTAGAGCGCCAGCAGCGCCGCGCCGTGGACCAGATCGAGAGGATTGAACAGCGGCAGGTATGGCAGCGGCGACGGATCGCCGCGGCTGTCGAAGTTGCCGTATAGCATCCACAGCCACAGAAAGCCGGCCAGAACCATCCCGCCGTGAAATAAATACGATTCAAGATGGCGCGCCACCGGCCAAGCCAGACGATCACCGCGATCGCTGAGCCACAGCAACAGGGCGAGCGGCAACAGCGGCCAACCGACCCAATGCCAGACATCGCCGCCACGCACGAGCTCACCGATCCGCCAGGCGATTTCCCAAGCGCCGATTGCGGTGGCGAGCCACAGCGCCGCCGCGTGCCACCAGCCGATAAAAGATATCTCGTCATGGCGGTAAAGGATCCAGAGATGAGTAGCAAGCGCCAAGGGCCAGATCGCCCAACCAAAATATTCGAAGGGATGAGCCGAGCGAACGAATTCCAGCGCGGCGGCGATATATAGCAACGGCAGAAGAGCCAACGCCGCGTAACGCGCTTCGGCCCAATCGATGCGCCGATGGAGTATGCTGAACAGCGCGCAAGACACGCCGATGAACAGCATTGCTGAATGGAGCCTAAAATTACGCGCCATCTGTTCGTGAATTTCTGCCAGGGCTCCGGCCAACCACCAAGTACAGCCCCAGCAGAACAGAGTAACCGCGACGATGGCTTCCTCGCTCGTCAATGCACTGCGCCAATGCTTGAGCAACCAAGCCGAGAACAACGCCGCCAGGGCAATGATCGCGCAACCCAGGTAAAAACTGTTGAGTATCGGAACAGCACCGTGAGAAGTCGACGAATCGAATATAAACGCCGCGCCGCTGGCGAATAGAAGAAAATAGCCAAAGCCGCGGGCAAGAATCTTTGCCTGGCGCATGCCCAGCCAAACGATCGCTGCCCCTTCCAAAGCCCAAGCCGCCGCGGTCCAGCGGCCGTCGAAGGCAAGAGGAATCGCCAGCGTACCGAAGACCACGCCAAGCGCGAGAAACGATTCGACCAGCAGCCGCGCATTGGCGCTTAACCGCGAGAAGAGATATTTCGCGAGCAGCAGATAAAAGCCGCCCAACGCCAGGGCGCTAAACGCTGTGGCGTACTCGATGTCGCGCACCAACGCGGTTTGCAAGCCGAAGCCGACCAGCGGCACGCCAAAGACCAGCGTGCCGTCCACCGGGTCTTTGACGCTCGCATCCTGGCGCAGGGCGAACAGCACGGCAATGGCGACATAAAAGAAAAAAAACAGAATTAAAAACGGTTCCGTGCTGGCGAAATATTCCGGGCGATAATAACGATTGCCCCACAGAAGGCCGACAATAAACGTGAACAGAAAGCCTAACAGATTGAGCGAGCGCCACGGTTTATACCAAGCAATTAACACTATGCCGAGGTTGAGCAGCGCATAGAAACTAAACAGTCCGACATGACTGCCACCGCCGGTGGAGGCCAAGAGCGGCGCGAGAAAGCCGCCGCTCACACCCATTGCGGCCAACGAACGTGAATCCTGCAGCACCGCGAGCACCGCCGAGAACACCGCCATCGCCGCCAACAAGGCAAAGGCCAAACTGCCGGGGAGCAATTGATAGAGCCGTAGGGCGGCGAACACAGTCAAATATAAGACACCGATGCCGCCGCCCTGAATGATCAGAGCGTAACCCGGGCGACGCAAACGCAGAAACCAGCCGACGGCGAGCATGACCACGGCGCCAAGAGCGACGACGATCAACCGCGCTTGGATGGAGATCTCAACATGTTCGGAAGCGTACTTGAGCAGAAAGGCCACGCCGAAAAACAACACGATGACGCCAAAGCGCACCAGGGTGTTGCCACCAAAAAAGAAATTCCACAAGAGTGAAGGTTCGGCCGGCGCGCTCGGCGGCGGCGGGCGTATCCCGCTAGGCTGCGGCGCACTGACGGATGCGGGCACTTCGATCGATGGCGCGAAATTCGGCTCATGCTCAACGGAAGTCATCGGCACCGGGGTGCCGACCTGGAGCGGTAAAGGCGGCGTGACTTCAGCTTTTGCATCTGTGCGCGCCGGCTCGCCGGACGGAACCGTGACACTAGAGGCATCATCGACGCGTACTGTCGTGGATTTATCGTTTTCTAGAAAGGTCACCCGCTGCTGCAGCACGCGGATCGCCGACTCAAGTTTTTCCAGGCGCTCAACTCCGGGCCCGCGCAGTTTTTGCGATAGCGCCCAAGCAGCCGTCGCGCCGACGAGGGCGCCGAGCACCGCGCCGCGAACGTCGCCAATCGACCCAAGGATCGCACCGATGATCAACCCGAGAAACCACATGTCAAACCTCCGCAGTCCATCGCGTCGCGCTGCCAGCGCCAACAATCATGGCGCGACAATAGCAGAGAATGAGCTTTGACAGGTAGCCGTATGGTTACGGAGAATCGGGACGTTCGCTCTGCGGTGAACGAAAGTCCCAACAGGTCGCATCTAACGGAAAAATGGGTCATGCCGGGGACAGCCGGCATCCAACTGCATCTTCGTTTCGCTGCCTAAATATGGATTCCGGCCCCGGATCGAGCCCGGAGCAAGCTCTGCGCCGCAATGACGGGACGGAGATGGTCAGCGTTACACGCCTTAAACCCTGGCCGGTGTCAGAATTATTCAGTTGAGCGTCACGTAGCGCTCCAGCCGCGCCACTTCTTTCTTGTCGACATACTTACCAATCTCCTTGCGGAACTGTTCGATATTGCCGTAGGGGCGGTATTCCTTGAACTCGCGCAGCATTCGTTTACCAGCACCGGGGATGCTGAGAATATCCTCGTCGCTGCCATTGTTGAGACTCACCGGCACAAAGACATATTGCTCCAGGCGCGCGACTTCTTTGACATCGACATATTTGCCGATTTCCTTGCGGAACTGGCCAATATTTTTGTACGGCCGATATTCGCGGAATTCGCGCAACATCCGGTTGCCGATGCCAGGTATGAGAAGGATTTCTTCGTTGCTCGCCGTATTAAGATTGATCTGCACGAACATTTTACTGTAAAGCTCGGCTAACTGCTCTTTAGTCAACGTCTTCGACAATAGAGCGTGCAAATCGGCCATCTGCAGGAACGGTCGTCGTTCAAGAATGCTTTTGCCGATCGCCGCGTTCATGTGCGGCAAGCCGAGCAATTCTTTTTCACTGGCGAGATCAGGATTGATCAGCTGCGATTGGCCGACTTGACCATACGTCAGAGTAACTGTGGTCAGCGCAAGCACGACGCCGACAAGCAAGCCAGATGAAAATCGTCGTAATTGAAACATCTAGTTTTCCTCTTCTTTCGGTTGTGTTAGCAATGGATGTTTGTAGGTGTAAACCAAACCCAAAAGTCCCAACTGTACCATCGCGCCCGGGGCGAGAAACGGCGGAGTCTTGGCGTGGATCGCTTGCCAGAATAGCGCCATGCCGGCCAAATTCGGTTGCGATTCGAGTTTGAATTCGGCACTGCCGCGAAAATGAAAGTACACCCCAGCAACACCGGCAGCGACTAAACCGCACATCAGCCAGCGCATGAGCCGCAGACTTGCGGCGCTTTCACTTAGGCTATGCCACACAAGCACCGCCATCGCTGCAGCGAGCAATAAACTCGGTACCCACTGGACAAAATCTTCGGTATGCTCGAGCAAGATAAGTTCCGCCAGCGTCCCTGCCATACCAAGAGCCAGTATGATGAGCAGGATTTTTCTGACCTTGTTTAGGACTAAGGGAGCATCAGCGGTGTCTATTGCTTGCATATTCTAGGCGAGGGACTGGAGCATCGCTCCCTTTTACAACATAGCCATTGGACGAACCACCGTCGAAATTGGCTTACAGCGTGATCACCAAAATACTCCCATTCCCAGAGTTTAGAAAATCCCGTCGGCGGTTTCCACCAAACAAGAATGATAAAGTCCGGGCTTGGCAATTCGTCAATATTTTCCTCGAGAGGAAATGGCGCAGCCATTGCAGAGGAACCTCTCCGAACAATTACTTTGGAGGTTGGTAATGAATCGGCACCTTCTTCAGGGCATCATCGTCGGCGGGCTGTTCGCTTTACCGGTCACCTGGATCGCCGCCTCGGACGCGTTGGCCGCAGGTAGTTTTCCTGAGATTCTCGCTTCCGCAGTCTTCGGCTTGGCAGCCGGCTTATGCGTCGGCGGGCTGATCGCGGCCAATTTTGCCATGCTGGCGCTCGAAGAGAATGAATCCGCTGTGTCGCAACGACAGGTGCAAGCTCACGCCCACGCCTGAGCGCGGTTGAAAGTCCGAGATCCACTCCACAGAGATGCGGTCGCCGAGGGTTTATTAACAAACCCTCTGTGATCTCTGCGTCCTTCGAGAATACATACGGGGAATGAACGGGGCGACGACTCGGCACGAAGGTTCCCTCCTACCGGCGAAAGCCGGTATTCATCCGATTCCTTCCTTGGATGCCGGCCTCCGATGCAAGTGAAATACTGTTCATTTCGAGCAAGGCGAGAAATCTATTTCATCAGGCGCGCCGCGACCAAAGCGGTAGTCGCACCGCCTTACGAAAGCTAGAGAAGATAGAGATTGTCGCAGTCGTCCTAAGCACCAGCAGCGTTGCCGCAGGCGTGCGGGAGATCACCGAGTAACGTATTGGGGGATTGGTCAATCACCCATCTTACTGGCGCAAGTTGCACCGCTATCGTTACTCTGGGACGTGGCAAGGCCGGCTACTTCCTTGCGTTCGACGATAAAAACCCGGTCGCGGTTCTTGCGATTAATTGCGACCGAAGGCTTCGTATCGGCTTTCCGCCGGCCTGCTGAGAATTATACTCGGTCCGACCATAGGACGGCGCGCAGCACCATCGCGCGGCAAGC
>DASSGE010000737.1:0-3380 GCA_035693605.1 Binatia bacterium | reverse complement strand
ACCAGACTCGAGTGTCCGGAACCTGCGCTTGACCGTCCTTAACTGGAACTTGTTCGGGGATGGGAATCGGTTTCATAGGACCACCTGTAGTTTGGCTGTGTGCTGATTCGATAGCACCGATGCCGAACGCGAACATAACGGTTACCAGTGCAATGGTTCGAAATATCGCGCCTGCTTTGGACGGGCTGGGAGGTATCGCTGTTGCTCATCGTCCACCTTCCCAAGACCCGTTGCGTATGATCCCAGTTTCGATCTGGGAATCGCTTATTTCCCGACAAGCGTCACGTCGACCAACCACTGGTGTGCATCGGTGTCCTCACTACGGAACGCGGTGCGCGCGATTGCGTCGGAATGACGGAAAGAAAAGTCGCCTTCCAGTCGACAAATTTAGAACCCGTCGATTTTAAGCCGAGGGTCATTCAGTTTTCGTCGGTCAGCGTTTCTTGTACAGCCCGTCGATAAAACCGTTGTCGTCGAACTCTTTAATTAGACTCATGTCAACGAACTCTTCCGGTTTCATCGCGCGCACCTTGGGATCTTTTTCGCCGAGTTCGGCGAGGGCTTCTTTGACCGAGTCGAGTGACGGATAGGGTTTGTTCGGCACCAGGCGGGAGAAGAACTGGTAGCTGTCTTCCAAAGCGTCGTTGTCGTCGGTTGTGACGTATTTGCCGATGACCTTGGTGCTGAACTCCTTGTTGGTTTTGTAGAGGTGAATGCCTTCCAGCAGCGCGCGGGTAAATCGGCGCGTGGTGTCGCGTTTGTCTTTGATGAACGAAATCCGCGCCGCTACCGGCGTGGTCGGGTAGGCGCCGCCGAAGTCTTCGGGCTCCGCGATGATATTCATGTTGAACTTGCGCGCCAGATTGGTCACCGGCGGTTGGGCGACCATGCCATGGACTTGCTTCGTTTGGATTGCCGCCAGGCGAGTCGGTTGGCCGCCCGGTATCTGCAGGATCGCCACGTCGACATCGGGCTTCAAGCCCCACTTCAACAATATCTTGCGCGTGGCGTAGTCGGAGTTGGAGCCGAAGCGGCTGACCGTGAGCTTCTTGCCGCGCAGGTCCTCCGGCTTTTTGATCTCCGGTGACACCACCATGCTGTAGGCGAGGATATTGAGCAAGCCGGCGATCAGTGTGACGTCGGCGCCGCGCAGCTTGGCCACGATGGGAGCATTGCCGCCGACCTGCGCGATCGGCAGATCGCCCGACATCATCGCTTGAGTCGCCCGAGAACCGCCGTCGAGGTAGATCATGATCACGTCGAGGCCGTTTTTCTCGAACAGTCCGGCCTCCTTGGTGATCCAGAACGGCGCCTGCGAACCGGCGATGGCGCTCCAGCCGAGCGTTAGCTTTTCCATCGGCGCAGACGCAGTTAATGCCGCGCGGGGCGTGGCTGCTACAAACATTGCAATGATTGATGAGATTGAAAGAAGTCTGATTCTTAAACTCCGCATGACCTTAAATATTCCTCCTCCGAGTGTGTCATAGCCTACTCTCGTCTAAAGAGCGCTCTCAACTGGACTCGTCATTCCCGCGCAGGTGGGAATCCAGGTTTGTTCTGCGCCGAATTAGCCTGGATACCCGCTTTCGCGGGTATGACGGAACCCTGGTACCTATTCGTTCCACAGGTCATCTACGTACAACCATTTTCCAATGAGGATGGGTATCGCTGTGCTGCACCCATCCTACGACTGTGACCTTGAACTTTGAACCTTGAACAGATTTTTTACGCCGCCGTCTCCCACTTATCGACATCCACTTCCCAACCTTTGGTCTGTGACAAATCCAAGGCATTGCCTTCGAGATCGCGGAAGCGGAACTCGGCGTAAGGGCGGGTCGACGGTCGCGGGGCGATTTTCAGCACGCTGCTCAGTTCCGCCATGGTCGCCTGCATGGTGTTGGTCAGAAAGCCGATATGGTTGATGCCGTATTTCGCTTCATGGCCCTCGACTTGGCTGTAGAACGGATGGATCGCCAGGTTGGTTTTACCATCAGCGCAGAAGCGGTTGCCGCGACCCTGCTGGCGGCGCAGATAACTCGACGGCACTTCGCGCAGGCCGAGCACCTGGGTATAAAACTGCAGCATGGTTTCCGGATCGAGGGCGTTGTAGGCGATGTGGCGCACGCGCGGAAACTTTTTTTCTTTGTTCGCCGGCACTCCGTAGCTCGTCGTCGACACGGTGACCGGCCGGCATTCCGGGTCGTGCAAGCGAATCTGGCCATGCTGTAAATCGTTGGCCTCGGGGATGATCATGCCGCGCGGGAACATCCGGATGAACCGGCCTTTCACCTCTTCGAGATCGTCGACCTGCACGCCGATATGATGCAGACCGTTGTTGGTTTGCATCTCGCCGAGTTCAGGGCGGTTTTTGAAAAAGGTCAAATTATAGAAACCGTCGGTGATGGTGATATCGCCATCCGCAGTGCGGCCGAGTTCTTCGGTGCCGAGAAAGCGGTGGTAGAAGTCGACCAATGTCGCGGGATCTTCCGCGAGATAGGCAATGTAGCGCAGCGTAGCCATAAAACCTCCTGGGACTGGGAATTCGTTCAATGGTTCAAGGTTCAAAAGTTCAAAGTTTTGGAGATTGGAACTCGATCACAGTCACCGCTCCAGTACTCCATCACTCCAATCTTTTTTCCTAGTCTCTTATATTTTGTGTGAACCATTCCAAAGGCAGCGGATGGCCGAGGCCCTTGCCTTTCGCTAGGTTATACGCCGTGCCGCCGACGGCGGCAAATTGCAGGCCTTGGGTGCCCTGATTGTTCAAGAAGGTGATCTGTTGGTCGTTGGCACGGCCGATCCATTTGCCGGCCATGACGTCGGGAACCGTGCCGATGTTCGGATTGTCGATCTCGTGGTGCGGCGCGGACGGGATTTTCTGCTTTTCCTGCGGGCTGCCGGCGATGAAGCCGAACATGCCGTCGCTGCCGGTGACGACCTCGGGTGAACTGCGATCGGCGTATAGCGTCGAAGTGCCGAGACGCGCGCGCACGTCGGCGCGGGCGAGCACGTCGGGCCCGGCTTCGTTGTTGCGCACGTTATTGATATGCATGCCGGGCTCCAGCCATTCGGCTTTGATCACCGGGATGAGCGAGTCGGTAGTCAGCGACACGATATCGGCGCCCTTGAGCGCCTTTTCCGGCGAGTCGACGGCTATCACTTCGATGTCGAGCTTCTCGGTCATCTCGGCGGCGAAGGCTTCGCGATTCTTTTTGGTCGGGCTGAACACCCGCATGACTTCGAGCGGCCGGACATGTTTGATCGCTTCGGCATAGGTGCGCGCCATGCCTCCGGAGCCGATCATCGCCATGACCTTGGCGTCCTTGCGCGCCAGATACTTGGTGCCGAGTCCGGCGCAGGCGCCGACCCGCATATGCTGC
>DASSGE010000736.1:0-2013 GCA_035693605.1 Binatia bacterium | reverse complement strand
GCCTCGTCGTTCGCCGTCGTCACCGGTCATGAAGCGATCAAATCGGAGTCCGCGGTGGATTGGGCCAAGCTCGCCACCGCGGTCGATACCTTGGTGATCCTCATGGGCCTGCACAACCTGCGCACCATCGTCGACAAGTTGATCGCAAACGGCCGCGTACCAGAGACCGCGGTGGCGGTGATCCACCAAGGCACTACGGCACGACAGCAAGTAGTAATCGGCACATTGGCCGATATCGTCGAGAAGAGTGCCCGGCTCAAGGCGCCGGCGCTGATCATCGTCGGAGAAGTGGTCAAATTGCGAAATAAGCTTGATTGGTTCGCCGACACGGTCGCTATGAACGCGGATTTCGCATCAACCCTCGAGGGCGAATTGCCGTCGCGAGCCTAGGATGAATCCCACTCATTGCCTGCGGCGAAAGCTCTCGCATCTTGAGGTGCTCGAGAGCGAGTCGATTCATATCTTGCGCGAAGTCGCGGCCGAGTGCCGCGATCCCGTTCGGTTATTTTCCGGCCCCAAGGATACGCTGGTTCTGCTCGGATTGGCGGAGAAGGCATTTCGGCCGGGGCGATTTTCGTTTCCGCTCTTGCATGTCGATACCGAACATAATTTTCCGGAAGTCATCGAGTTCCGCGACCGCCGCCCCGGCGGGCTGATGCCGGTGTCTGATCTGGTTCAGCCCAACCCCGATGAAAAAGTTGCAACGGTGTCGGTGCGGTTTCGCACGGGGGCGACATGACGTGCCGCCGCCGCCGGAATGATTGTCTAGCGGCGCCGGGGAAAAGGTGGTCACATGCGACAGTGTGGATGTGATTCAAACGAGTTAAGCGACAATCTCGAACGATTGGCGACCGAGGAACTTTTGGACTGGGCGCAGGGGATGGATTATTTCGGCGACCGACCGTTTGTCTGGGATGCCCATCACGGGTTAGATTCGCAGTCAGCAATAAATCCAAACCCGAATCACAATGCCGATGAACTACTATCCCATTTATCTCAACATGCATGGCCGGCGCTGCCTGGTGATCGGCGGCGGCGGCGTCGCGGAGCGCAAGCTTGCCGCTCTGCTTGAAGCGGGGGCGACTCCGACTGTCGTCAGTCCGGCAATTACCGATACCATCGCGCGTTGGGCGAAAGATCGTGCGATCGAGCTAATCGCGCGCCGTTACCAGAGCAGCGATTTGGCGGAGCATGAAATCGCCTTCGTCGCCACCGACGACGGTGAAGTGAATGCGCAGGTATTTAGCGACGGCCGCCGCTTGGGCGTGTGGATCAATGCCGCCGACGATCCGGCCCATTGTGATTTTATTTTGCCGTCGGTCTTGCGGCGCGGCGATCTTACTGTAGCCGTGTCGAGCGGCGGCGCCAGCCCGGCGCTGTCGCGCACCATCCGTGAAGAACTGGAACTCTACTTCACCGAAGAATACGAATTGCTAGTCAAACTGGCCGCGGAAGCGCGCGCTGAGTTGCAGGCGCGTGGTCTGAGCGTGCCCTTTGAAACTTGGCGGCGCGCCCTGAGCGGTGATGTCCGCCAGCTGTTGATGCGCGGCGATGTTACGCGAGCCAGGGCTGTGTTGCTGCGCGAGTTAGGCGTTCAGCCGTAGGTCGCGTCAACTGTGTCTATGGAACCGCACACCCGTAACAGCCTCCAGGGGCTGAGAGTCGTCTGTTTCGAGAGCCGGCGCGCCAAGGAAATGGCGGAGCTCATCCGCCGTTATGACGGCGACCCGATAATGGCGCCGTCCATGCGCGAGGTGCCGCTCAGCGAGAACCGCGCCGCCCTCGACCTCCTGCCGCAAATCGAAGCGGCAAAGTTCGACATTCTTATCCTAATGACCGGAGTGGGCACCAAGACACTTAACGAGACTTTACTCACTCATTTCCCTCAAGAAAGAATTGTCGCCGCATTCAAACAACTCCAACTGGTCGCACGCGGCCCCAAGCCGATCGGCGCATTGAAGGAATGGGGATTGCAAGCGGCGCTGACGGGGCCAGAGCCCAACACTTGGCGCG
>DASSGE010000735.1:0-3791 GCA_035693605.1 Binatia bacterium | reverse complement strand
CCTTGAGGATCGGCACGGGCCGGCCGACAACGGATTGGGCCGCCGTTGAACCCAAGCAAACCAACAACTTCGGATCAAGCGCGGCAATCTCCGCTTCAAGCCAGGGCCTGCACGCGATGATTTGGCGCACGGCGGGTTTTTGATGCAAGCGCCGTTTACCGCGCCAAATCCATTTGAAATGTTTGACCGCATTGGTCACATAAACCTCGTCACGCTCGATCCGGGCGTCTTCAAGCGCCCGGTCGAGCAGACGTCCGGCCGGGCCGACGAAAGGATGGCCCTGACGATCTTCCTGATCTCCCGGTTGCTCACCGACAAATACCACGCTCGCGCGTGTCGGGCCTTCGCCAAAAACGGTCTGAGTGGCGTTTTTGTAGAGATCGCAGCCTTGGCAATTCTCAGCCGCATGGCGCAGTGATGGCACGGTGCGTTTCGCCGGTAGGAAGTCGCGTGCGGTTGCCGGTTCAGCTTTATTTTTCGTACTCGCCATGCTGCAAATATATCATTGGAACCTCGTAGAACTAACCGAATCTATCAACCAGACTAAAGTGCTCAGACCGGGCGGTGTTCGCAAGCGATCATTGTCTGCATAAAAAGCGCGGCTTGCTAGTTCGCAGCCGCCTGTTAAAGTCGGCGGGATAACGGAACGTAATCAAACCCGAATTCACCACCATGGCCAAAGCTAAGTCCGTTTATGCCTGCCAAAATTGCGGCTATCAGTCGTCCAAGTGGCTGGGCAAATGTCCGGATTGCAATCAATGGAACACCTTTGCCGAGGAGCATTTTGAAAAGGCCACGTCCACCCGCAGCGAGTTGAGCCTCGGCAGCAAAGAGGAGCCAACTTCAATCGGCGATATCAACACAGCCGAGGAGGGCCGCGTACAGTCGGGGATAGGCGAGTTCGATCGCGTCCTCGGCGGCGGACTGGTGCCCGGCTCGGTGATACTCATTGGCGGCGATCCCGGCATCGGCAAGTCCACGCTCTTGCTGCAAGCCTTTGCCGCAGTCAGTCAGAAAGGGCTCACCTGCCTCTACGTCTCCGGCGAAGAATCCCAGCGGCAAATAAAAATGCGCGCCGAACGGCTTGGCGTCGACGCGCCCAACCTGCTTGTGCTCAGCGAAACCTCGCTCGAGCGAATTCTCGAACATGTCAAGAAAATCAAACCCGGTCTGTTGGTGATTGACTCGGTCCAGACGATCTTCTCATCAGCGATCCCGTCCGCTCCCGGCAGCATCGCTCAAGTACGTGAAACCTCCGGCTCGATCATCGTGCTGGCGAAGAAGACCGGTCTGACGACATTTCTCATCGGCCATGTGACCAAAGATGGTGCCATCGCTGGTCCGCGTTTGCTCGAACATATGGTCGATACCGTGCTCTATTTCGAAGGCGAGCGCGGCCACAGCTTCAGAATTCTCCGCGCCGTCAAAAACCGCTTCGGTTCGACCAATGAGATCGGGGTTTTCGAAATGAAAGAAGTCGGCCTCGCCGAAGTCAGCAATCCATCCGAGATATTTCTCATGGAGCGGCCGCTGCAGGTGCCCGGCTCGGCAGTGGTTTGCAGCATAGAAGGCACACGGCCGATCTTGGTCGAGTTGCAGGCGCTGGTCAGCCGGTCCTTTCTCGCCGTACCGCGGCGCACCACCATCGGCGTCGACCATAACCGCGTCGCGCTGTTGGTCGCTGTATTGGAAAAGAAGATGGGCGCCAAACTGTTCGACCAAGATATTTTCGTCAACGTCGCCGGCGGCGTTCATGTCGATGAGCCGGCAGTCGACCTCGGCGTCATCGCCGCCATCGCTTCGAGCAGCCGAGAGGCTGTCCTGGATCCCAAAAGCGTATTTTTTGGCGAAGTCGGGCTCGCCGGCGAAATTCGCGGCATCTCGCAGGCCGAAACCCGAGTCAAAGAAGCCGGCAAGCTTGGTTTCGAACGTTGCATCCTGCCGGCGAGCAACGTGGCTCAGCTGAAGCATATCAAACATCCCCGACTTGCTGCCGTCGGCTCGATCCAGGAGTGCTGGAAGCTGCTCTTTTGAACGAGTCATCGCAAGATTCACGGCCGGCCAATCCACAGAACAACGCGCCCGCCTCGCCGCTCTTGAAACGGCTTAAACTGTCCGTTATCAATATGTTTCCGCATTACTCCTAGTGCCGGAGTGGTGGAATGGCAGACGCGCCGGACTCAAAATCCGGTAGGGGCAACCCTGTGCGAGTTCAAGTCTCGCCTCCGGCACCAAAGCTCTAATCACGCTCGACAAATTCCCCAACCAGCCGTTTTCCTGAGCGTCGACTGCGACAACGTCACTGTCACTTGACTGTCAACTAGTCGACTCAACTTTGGACAACAGCCACCCCGAAATTACAATTTTGCCCACATTTGTTGTCCAATGGCTAAGTTTTGGTCCGAAAATTACCGCAAATGTATAAGCCAAATAAATGGCATGTCACTTGCCTAGAGTAAACGCACCACTCGACGATCACCGTTGGAAGATCGCTACGCTGATGAAAGGATCTCTATGGAAACTGTAAATCAAGAGAAAATCCAAAACCTTGCCAACGCCCTGCGAGTGATCGGCCAAGAGCTAGCTGACCTTCTGCCCTTGATCTTAAGAATCGAGGTTAAACAAGGTCTCTTCATCGTCACGGGCAAAGGACTACCGGAACCCGCGTACGCCAATGGCGCCGGTAAAATTCTGAGCAAAGTTTGGAAATCACTGGTTCGCGACGATCCGGCAACGGCGCTTGTCGACTGGCAACTAAAATCTGTTCCGTTTACGCGGACGTATTCCCGAGCTGAGCTCTCGCACTCGCATAACGATCACCATAAGCGACGACGCGGTGACCACGGCCTGCCGGATATCTATACCCTCGGCGAACGCCTTAGGGTCGTCGGCAGGATAGTAGATGCGAGAGACGGCGAACTCGTCGAGCTCACTAAAACATTAAACAAGGTGACATTTCAGTTTCGTACCCGGGACGGTATTGTCCATTCTAACGAATATAGCGCCGACGATTTGTTTCGGCTCCAGCGCGCATATTACTCTCGACGCGAGACCGAAAGCGAATCTCTGAGCATTGCATAAAGCGCCTCAACTCGCCGCGTACGCGATCATCGCAACTCAAAGGTACCTGCGTCGGGCCTTCGCTCTCGTAATACTTATTGGTTTTGGCGTCGTAGCGGCCCTGCAAACCTTGCCGACCAAATGCTGCGAGCGGTCGATAACGGCTACCAATCTGGCCGGGCCGCCTTTCTCGGAATGAATGGCTAATGGCCGGACCAAACCGACTTTACCAGCAGTGCCTACGCCAACGCGTTCGAGCTGGATCAAGCGTAGTCCGATTTCTTGCCGTCGTCGATGCGCCGATAACGCTCCAGCCTCTCCATTCGATCGAGCACACCGTAGGGCGATCCAGGCCTGCGCGTGATCGTGTATCCTTGCCCTGGCGCCCCGCTGTCCGTAGCAGAAGATTTTTATAACCTTCGGTGGACGGCCACGATGTTGAATGCTCGCGCAGACTCGAATCACTGACCAGTGTTTCGAAAAGAAGTTTGATTTTCTTCAGACGCGCTTCGGTGTTCGGGTTCGTTGCGCAGAAAGCGCGAGCGGAAATGAACTCGTCGAATACCGCCAAGCCATGAGCTGTCAGCGATGATTGATCCTCACTATGAAATGTGATTCTTGTTTTGCTTATAGAGAGTTGAGGAAGCTCGCGCAACCGAAACGATGCGCCACGCTCAACCTAGCGGAGGATCGAATCATGGCAAAGAACGGCTTTAAAATTATCGACAGCG
>DASSGE010000734.1:0-9015 GCA_035693605.1 Binatia bacterium | reverse complement strand
CAGTTTTTCGAACAGCGCACGAACTTCATCCGTGCTTGCATTATCTATCTGGTAGGTTTCCCAACCGGCGCTGCTGTTACCCCCGGATTGGAAATCCAGGACGACAGTCTCGTTGGGGCCTTTGCATCTATCTTCCACCACAGCGATCGGAAGTCCTGGGAGCGCCTGGTTCACCGCAACTGCGCTAACATTCACATTGGTAGTGTTTTTAGTGGATTGGCCGAACAAATTGAAAAGAGGTGCCAAGAATAGCGGGGATTTGATCGCTTTCGCGGCACTTCCGCCGTAGGGATTGCTATTTTCTAATGCCACTCGAGCACCGTTAGCATTATTAATATTGACTCCTGACGTGGTAAATTCCCCCGACGTGTTATCGTATTTAACGAGGGTTACGTTTTTTTGATTAATTTGATTGTTCGGACTATCGAGATAATTGTTTCCAGTGCCGGGATTGGTGCCGCCCGGATTAAACTTAGCCGCTCGGTCGGTGACGGTCGACCAACTTCCACTGGGGATTCCCGAGGCCGCAGCCAAAGCCGCCGCATCCACGGCCGGCTGTCCCTGAGATCGAACGTAGGCCAGATGTCCGGTGTCCAGTCCCATGCCGACCATGATCAACAGCAAAACAATCATCAGAGTCACGAAAACCATCACATAGCCTTGCTGATTTTTGACCGGCTCCATTTAAACCTCCATCGACCTAAGCTGAATACGGTCCGTATGTGGTCACACCCGTACAGTAGTCATTGTGTTGGTAGGGCTGATATTTGTAGTGCATCTGCGTTGTCCGGGAGATCGTGACTAGGTTCGGCGCATTGGCGCCAAACAGTCTCATTAATTGATACATGAAAAATTTGTACTGACCCGCAGCCGTCACCTCGACAAACTCCATGCAATCCGTTCCTGTATAGAATTTGACCGTGACCGTCTTATTGGTCACATAGGCGGGCAATCGGCTAACAACTTCGGTTTTGACCGTGTTTGCTTCAGCCGAGCTGAAGACTAGGCTGGGGACGCTTCCACTCTTTTGCAGTCCACTGCCGATTCGAGCGCCCTCCCGAGCCGCCGTCTGAATCAAGTTGCCCATAAAAAACGAAACGCCGAAATCCGCGGGAATATATAACGCGATCAGCAAAAGCGGAGTAATCAGCGCAATCTCGACAATACTCTGACCTCGTTGATTTTTACGCTGCGTTCGATTGTCGGTTATGGCGTTCATAAACTTGACCTCCTGTTCATTGGGCGTTCACTTAAATTCCCCCGGCTAGCAACTGGTTTGAGGCTCCCACCTCATGCGAGTTTGCCGGGTTATTGGCTTATTGTTTAAGTTTCCTGGGATGCCCATCCAATGGAGAAACTGGTAGAAAACGAAGTTGTAAGTACCGGATACCGTGACAGTGACCATGCGGTTGCAGTTTGTACCCGTATCAGGATCCAATTGCAGTGTTATAGTCGCGGCCGGAAGGAGCGCCGACGAAAGCCTTCCTGCCGTTTCGCTAAAAATATTTCCTGTACACGAAGGCATGATACAGCTGGTTGTTCCGCTGACGAGCGAACGTTCAGTCGCCGCAATTCTAGCCCCTTCACGTGCAGCATTCTGCGCAATCTGACCAGTATAAAACGCAAGACCAAAGTCAGCAGGTATCCATGCGACAATCAGCAATATTAGAAATGTGAACGTAAATTCGACAAGAGCCTGGCCTGACGACTGAGTTAAACGTTTTAAAACGTTACGACCCGGAAGCGGGGAGTGTGCGTAGAAAAACATCTCTCAAACTCCTTCTGCTCTCAAGTCTTGAAAGCACGGGGAATGCAGGATGGATAGTGGCAAGATGGCTGCCAGCGTTGAGCATTGACAACCCAGTGACGAAATCGACATTGAGGTGTCAGTTTCGTCCTTCGGGGCAACCTTTAATGTCCAGGCGCTTGCGCAGCGAACGAAAAGTGGCCGCTGCGTAGCTGGATGGGTAGAACTACAGGGTGAGTATTTTGATTAGCGATTTCTCAATTCGCTGGGGGAAAACCCTATTTTCGCGGGCCGTTACCTAAACGAGCGAAGGCTTCAAGATCATCACGGAACAGGATCTGAGGTCACTAAAACAGTGGCGAAAGACAGCGCTGTCACCGCAGCGGCAAAGCGCTAGTCAGCACTCTTACCTCATATTCGTTTTCGCGCCGTTTTTTCCTATGCACTAAAATTAAAAGCGTCCTTCCTGCTCCAACTTCCTAACGAACCGCTCGTCGACCAAGTCCTCGGCTTTCAAAGCGCGAATCTTCTCGTTGGTCGCTCCGAGAAAGCGAATCGTCGACCGGATACCGTCGAGGTTGGGGAAAATGCGGCGTTGGTACATATTGCCGAGGCGCTCGTAGCCACCGACGGCGTCTTCGACGCGCGCCAGTCGTAAGCCTTTGGCCATACTTTGCAGGACTAACGTTTTGTTTTTCGGATCTAAAACAAACGTGATGGTGTCGGAGAGTGCGCGGAGCAATCGTTCGACAGTATCGGGAGCGCTGTTCAAAAATCTGCGCTGAGCCAAGAACGCGGTATTCTGATACGGGATATTGAGTTTGGCGAGATCGGCCAGCACGCGAAAGCCCTGGCGTTCGAGCACGCTGGCGAATGTGTAATTGAAATACGCGCCGTCGATCACTTTGTTGGGCATCGCCTGGGCAAGCAAAGACTCGTCGCCGACCACGCGCAAAGTAATCTTGTCGCGCTGAGGCTCGAGGCCCCAGTGTTCGAACGCCAGCATCGAGCGCATCCAGACGCCGCCGCCGAGACTCGTCACACCGATGTTTTTGCCTCTCAAATCGGCCGGCACTTTAATCGCCGGATTGACCACGAACGTGCCTTCCAGGGTATGAATCAAACTGGTGACAAAAACCGCATCCATGCCGTTGGCGATGGCGCCGAGAGTCGAGCCGGTCGCCGCGCCCATATAGAACTGCGCTTCCCCGTTCGCCAGCGCCGATAACGCCACGGCGCCGTTGCGCACATGCACCGCGCGCACGTCTAGACCGTGTTTATTAAAAAAACCGTAGTCCTTAGCGACGAATATCACCGCTTCACGCTCGCTCAAACTGCCGAAAGTGATCAGCAGCTGATTGACCGGCACCGCCGCACTAGCGCGGCCGACAGCTGAGCCGAGCAGTATAAGTAAAGTGATCGACCTTAAAGCGATTTTCATGCGGCGATCTCCTAATCGATTGATGATGTCTAGAGAATCTCGGCTGAAGACATTCTCTCGCAAAGGTGCAAAGGCGCCAAGTTAGAAAAAGAAGAATAAGAATGCTTGCTGAATATCTTCACCATTGTTCTCCGACCTTTGCGGTCGTGGCCTCTTTGCGAGATGTACTCCGCGTGAAGTTGGTTACCGTGGCTTCTCAGCGTGCTGAATCACTTCGTGCATTTCAAAAACATTCGGCCCGGCGAAGATCTCCGCCGGCGGTCGCTTGTTATGAGCTTCCTTAAACTCCGGGCTATCGGCCCAGCCGCGAAACGACGCTTCATCTTGCCAGTGGGTTACGACAACGTAGTAATCGCTTTTCACCGGCCGGAGAATTTCCAGCCGGACGAAGCCTGGCATGTTCTCGACCAACCGAGCACGCCCTTCGAAACGCTTTTCAAAATCGGCTTCATGGCTCTTAGCCACTTGGATTCGGTTCGATACGACGATCACAAGGCCTCCTGTTATTGACACGCTAGTTCGCCCAGCCGCGCTCGGAAACGACGACGAGATTACCTTCCGGGTCCTTGAATTGCAGCTGGCCCAAGGAAGATTCACTCGTCGGCACGCCGGCGCCATGCAGCGATTCTTTCAAAGCCGCGAGATCGGCCGTCTCGATGCCAAAGGATTGAATGCCGCGCTTGGCGCGAAACTGATCCTTGGTTAGCAATATAGTGATCGTGCCGTCGCTCAAGCGGATCGAGCCGTCATCAGCGCGCCCAAGTAAATCAAGATTGAACTGCGACTGGTAGAAATCCATCGCAGCATCAGGGTCCGGTACCGACAAAACCGCCAGCCGCACCGCGGGAAGTTTCTTCTCTTCCCTGCCGAGAAAGCCGCGCGACGACAGATCGACATTATTACCCCACGGATCGACGAAGCGCATTTCCGCCGGTCGCGCGCCTTCCGGACCGCTGACGCCGTCGGATGCCTGCGGGCTGACGCCCCGCGTCAGTGTTCGCGGCAGTTTGGCAACCGCCTGCTGCAGATCGTCGACCACAAACCCGTAGTGATGGAGTCCCGGTTCGCGTTCAAGCTCGGCGCCGTCGGTGCGGTGCGTGCCGACGACTTCGGAAGCTTTGTCGCGCCGTTTGAGAAACGCTAAATTGAACAGACCGTCGATTACCATGCGCGAGGTGCTGGGAAAAACTTTGATTTCTTCGAAGCCGAAGTGTTTCTGGTAAAAATCGCTGAGCAACTTGGGATCGGGAGAAATGAACGCAATATGTCTGAGCTTAGCCATAAGATGGACTCCTAATTTTGCTGGTGAGTTATTTTCTTCGGCGCGGCTTACTAGCGCTTATAGCGATCCTATTACACCGAGAACCTGACCACGACAGGTTGCGGGAATAATTTCCGACCTCCGTCGCCTTCGCGTCTTCGTGCTCGAATAGCTCCCCGATTACGACATTGACTCGAGACCATAAAACCGCGCAACGTTGTCATGCAGCATTTTCTTTTTCACGCCATCGGACAAATCGGTGCGTTTGCGGATGCCTTTGACCGTATGCGGCCAGTCGCCATCCCAGTGCGGGTAGTCGGAGGAATAGAGAATCGTATCCTCTAAGCCCCAGCGCATGGCGTCGGGAATGGTTTTTTCTTCGCACTCGACGCCGAAATAGATCCGCCCGCTTTTCACATATTCACTTGGCAATTTGGTCAGATAAGGCGCTTCGTCGGCGCCGCGCTTTTCCACTTCTTCATCGAGCCGGTCCATCATATAGGGCACCCAGCCGATGCCTGATTCTAGATAAGCGATGTTGAGTTTGGGAAAACGCTCGAACACGCCGCCGACGATCGTTGCGATCATCGCCATCATTTGCTCCGCGGGATGATCGATAGTATGGGCCGAAAGAAATTTGCGGAATCTCTGACCGCCCAGCGAATCTGCGGACGTACCGGTATGAAAGCCAAGACCGACGCCGAGAGTCTCGGCGGCGGCATAAATTGGATCGTAAAAACTGTCACCGAAGTCTGGCATTTGCGGCAAATAGGTCGGCAACACGCCGGCCACAGCGCCACGCTCTTTGACGGCGCGGATCAATTCTTCGGCAGCGGCTTTGGGATCCTGGGGCGCCAACAGCGCGACAAACTTAAGCCGCGCCATATCGGTCCTGCAAAAGTGATAGAGCCAGTCGTTGTAAGCCCGCGTGACAGCGATGGCATAATCTTTTTCGTGCAGTGCCGAGACATGCAGCCCCGCCGTCGGATACATCACCATGATATCGATTCCATCTTCGTCCATGGCCGCGAGCTGATCTTTCGGGCCTTCCGGTTTCTGACCGAGCTTGCCGCGCAAATCGCGATCCCATTCGTCGTTGGGAAAAAGATTGCGCCGCTGCCAGCGCGGTTCTAAAAACTCGCGCATGCCGGCGTTCGATTCGCGCACGTGACCATCGGCATCGATGATTTTATAGTTGGACATATCGATAGACTCCTTTCGTGGGCTAGAGAAAACGATTTCAGCGACAAAACAGCTGGGGCGAGCCATAACACCGCCCAAAAGAGCCTGTCAATCTGATCGGCGCGCGCTGCTTCGATAATTTATCACGACTTTCACGATAGGCACTGTCCTAATCTGGACATTTTTCTTGCTTGGCATCGCAATAACTGCTTTATTACTTCAAATACTTGCATTGCGGCGGTCTTTGGACGCAGTTGTCCCGGCGCGTGGGAGCAAACGCCGATGGAATGGCGGTCACGATGTAAGGGAATGGAGTTTTTTCATGCCCTGGCAGAATAACGGCGACTACTACAGCTTCAAACAAGACTCGATAACCCAGCATGCACCGAGCGTATCAGGTGTATACGGGCTGTTTAATTCCCGCCACCAAATCGTGATCGGCAGCGCGGCAAATATTCGCGATGCCCTGCTGCATCATCGGCGGCATACGCAATTTCGTTTCAGCCGCTTCGAACCCAGTGGTTACACATTTGAGATCTGCCCGGCGGAACGGCGCGAGAGCAGAGCCCAGGAACTGATCAAAGAATACAGCCCGATCAGCTCACCGGACACTTCGATCGGTATCGCCACGCTCTATCGCTCGTGGCGCGCTCCCAACGCGCGCGCCTTCAAAGCCGAAGTAACCCGCGAAAACAAGCCGGCAAGCAATAAAAAAATCGTCGCGATTGCGACCAGGGTGCCGAGGGCAAAACAAAAAGCGCCACTTCATTTGAATGTCGAGCGATTCGGCCTGGCGGGAGCTTTGTGTGGGACGGTATTCCTCGCCATCGGTTTGGTCGGGATAGTGCCCCATCTTAAAAGCCTGTTCGAAGTTGTCGTGCGCAACCCGATGGCAAGCGCTGAGTCTGGACGGCAAATAGCCGGCAGCAAAATGCAACAGGCTCAAGCAGCCCCGCCTATTGCCGCTGAAAGTGTTGGAAGACGTTCCGTAACCACTCCTTCCAATGCCGTCGGAAACTCCGCCCCGGTCACTGTCCCTCCCAATACCGAAGTAGTAAGCAATTCACCGACGGGGTGGCGGTCAGCCGCCGCACAGGCCTCCACCGCTGCACCCGCCGCCTCATCGACGCCCGCGACTGAAGCCAGCAAACAAGCTGTAACGCGCCAGGTCCCGGCTAACGGCTGGTCGGTCCAGGCGATGGCATCGACAGACAAAAAAGAGGCGAACGACTGGCTGCAAAAACTAAAAGCCAAAGGTTACGAAGCTTACCTCGTCGACGCCGCTATCAAAGGTAAAACCTGGCATCGCGTACGCATCGGCACTTTTGAAGCGCGCCAGGATGCCGAGCATCTGCGCGCGGAGCTAAAAGCCAAGGAAGGCTATGGCGATGCCTATGTAACCGGCTATGACAAACCGCCCGATACCATTGCGCTGAATCGTCGCTAAGGCGCGCTGCGCATTGATTGCGACAGCGGTTTCTCCATGCTGAACGGGCGGAGGAACTCCGTGTGCCAGGCCGTTACCTCATGTCTCTTGCCAACTGCCTACGCCAAGTTGACAGCCCGGCAAAATTTCTAATACTGTGGCGGCAAAGAAACCTGTCGCTGCTCGATATATCGCAGCGTAGATCGCCGTTACGGAGTGTATCGCCATGCTCAGTTCCGAGGACAACGAATTTTTTTGCCGGGTCGGTCCCGGCACTCCTGCCGGACAACTCTTGCGGCGCTATTGGCAGGTGGTGGGCGCCGCCGCTGAACTCGACGATGCCAAACCGAAAAAGCGCGTGCGCGTGCTCGGCGAAGACTTGATCTTGTACAAAGACCGCTCCGGCGGTTACGGCCTGGTCGGCGAGAAATGCTCTCATCGCGGCGTGTCGCTCTATTACGGCTTCGTTGAAAAAGACGGAATTCGCTGTCCGTACCATGGGTGGAAATACGATGCCTGCGGCCGCTGTGTCGATCAGCCATTTGAAAATCCTGAAGTTGGCTTTAAAACCAAGATCCAACATCCTGCCTACCCGGTGGAAAAACTCGCCGGACTGCTGTTCGCCTATATGGGCCCGCCGGACAAGAAGCCGCTCCTGCCAAAATGGGATCTGTTGGTGCGCAACGACGGCAAGAGACAAGTCGACATCTGTGAAACGCTGCGCTGCAATTGGTTGCAAGCGATGGAAAACTCGGTAGACCCGACGCACACTTACTACTTGCACTCGCACACTCTCAAGCTCAAGGGCGATCCTGATCATGTGCCCTATCACTATCGCATGCTCAACAAATTTGACTTTGAGTTCGTCAGTTATCCGACTTGGGCGGGCATCCAGAAGCAACGTATTTTCGAAGGCGACGACGCCCCCATCGAAACACCGCATCCATTGATTTTCCCCAACATCTTATTCGTTCCCGTGCGCATCGGGTATGCCATGCATTTCCGCAGGCCCATCGATGACACCAACACGCAGGTCTACCAATTCCGCTTCAGCCCCAGCAATGATGGCAATTTGGTCACGCAACCGGAAAACACCCCGATAGAATATGTCGGAACTACCGACCAAGACGGTGAATTCCACATGGACAACTTCACCAGTCAAGACCACATGGCGTGGGAAACTCAAGGCCCCGTAGCTGACCGCTCGAGGGAACATCTCGGCGAGAGCGATCGCGGCATAGTTATGTATCGCAAATTATTACGAGAACAGATTCAGGCGGTGCAAAACGGCGCCGACCCCATAGGGGTCAATTTCGATCCGTCCAAAGATGAAGTGATAAAGCTAATTCACGAAGACGGATACGACGCCTACTCGTTCGCGGCGGCGCGGGCGTCTGACCGCAGGGTGAATTAGCGATGGTACGAAGGACTGACACCTGTCAATTTCGCAACAGCTACCAGCAAGCGACGTCTCTGCCGCGCTGTTCATGCAAGTCCAAACAGCGCGCGCGCATTATCGCGGGTAATTTTGCCCACGATGGCGTCAGACAAGCAGGCCATCTGCGTAGCGATCACTGATTGCGAGCTGGGCCAAGTGCTGGCGGGATGGGGATAGTCGGAACCGAACATCACCTTGTCGGCGTCGAGTACATTGCCAACCATTTTGACGCCCAGTGGATCGTCGACGAAGCTGATCCAGATCTGCCGATGAAAATATTCGCTCGGCAGAAGCTTCGGTAAGGTGACCGGCTTTTCGCCGGTCAAGCGCCGGCCGTCGCGGCTGCGGTGATACCAGATATCGAGACCCTGAATCATGCTCGGCACCCACGCGAGTCCGGCTTCGGCCATAACGATTTTCACCTTCGGGTGTCGATCGAGAACACCGTTGAATATCAATCCGGTCATCGGTTCAAGTAATTGGATGCCGGGTGGTTCTTGAGCGTAGTGCGAGGCGACCG
>DASSGE010000733.1:0-14949 GCA_035693605.1 Binatia bacterium | reverse complement strand
TGAGGAGGAGGAATAACAACCATGGACTATTTCATCAAAGCTCTACAACAAAATCCGGAATTGGCAATTTTCCTTGCGCTATCCATCGGCTTCGCCATCGGCCGCGTAAAAATCGGCGGTTTTAGTCTAGGGACCGTTGTTGGAACGCTCTTCGCGGGCGTGTTGATCGGGCAGCTCGACATCAAAGTTCCGGCGCTCGTCAAGACGGTCTTTTTCGATCTCTTCCTGTTTACCACCGGCTATAAAGTTGGGCCACAATTTTTTCGCGGCCTCAAGAAGGATGCGTTGTCGCAGATGGCGCTCACGCTAGTTCTCTGCACTACTTGTCTCGCGACCGCTTTTGTCGCCGCCAAGCTGCTTGGCTACGATATCGGCACCGCAGCCGGCTTGTTGGCCGGAGCTTTCACCGAGTCCACTGTGATCGGCACGGCCGGAGATGCCATCAACCGTTTGGCGATCTCGGCGGAAGAAAAAACGCGTTTGCTCAATAATATTCCGGTCGCTTATGCCGTTACTTATTTGGTCGGAACGACAGCGGTCGTCTGGTTCCTGCCGACGATCGGTCCGAAGTTGATGGGAGTTAACCTCAAGGACGAAGCCAAGAAGATGCAGGCGCAAGTCGCGGGGGGAGGAGAGGCGCAGCCCGGCATCATCTCACCGTCGCGCTCCTTCGGCGTGCGCGCCTATCGCGTAACCAACGAAAAACTGATCGACAAGACCGTCGCCGAACTCGAGAAAATGCCGACGGATGTTCGCGTCTTTATTCAGCGCATTCGGCGTCAGGATAGGATCATCGAAGCCGAGCCCGATACGGTTATTCGCCGCGGCGACGTTATCGCCGTGGCTACCCGAGAAGAAGTTTTAGTGGAGCGCGGGAGCGTTATCGGTCCCGAGGTCGACGACAAGGCCTTGCTGGATTTTCCCGTCGAGCTTTTGGATGTCGTGTTGACGAACAAAGCTCTGGTCGACAAGACGCTGGTGGATTTGGCGCAACTGGAGCCGTGGCGGACGCAATTTCGCGGCGTTTTTTTACGCAAACTCGTGCGCGCCGGCGAGGAGATGCCGATTGCTCCGACAAGAAAAGTCGAACGCGGTGATTTGCTGAGTCTGGTAGGCGCCAAGCGTGATGTCGATCGCGCCGCGGCCGTGCTCGGTTACGCCGACTGGCCGAGCAGCGCGACGGACATGGTATTTGTCGGCACGGGTATTTTTGTCGGCGGGCTTGTCGGGCTTTTATCTGTGACCATTGCCGGGCTACCGATTACGCTTACGGCCAGCGGCGGCGCGCTGATCATGGGCCTGGTGTTCGGTTGGCTGCGTTCCGTCTTTCCCGCCTTCGGGCGCATACCCGAGGCGGCGATGTGGGTTTTCGATATGGTCGGCTTGAGCGTCTTCATCGGCGTGGTCGGGTTGACCGCCGGTCCGAGCTTTATTACAGGGTTGCAAAAGTCGGGCATTAGCCTGGTTTTCGTTGGACTTGTGGCGGCCATTTTGCCTCATGCCGTGGCGATTCTCTTTGGCAGGTACGTCTTGAAAATGAATCCGCTGATTCTCTTGGGCGCCTGCTCCGGCGCGGGTACCATGACCGCGGCGTTGCGCGCGATCCAGGACGAGGCGCAAAGCAAGCTTCCCGCTTTAGGCTACACCGTGCCTTATGCCGTCGGCAATATTTTGCTGACCGCCTGGGGACCGGTTCTCGTCGCTTTGATGTCGGTGGGAAACTGAGTCCATGGGAGCTGTCACGTTGAGCGGCGAATTTCACCTTCCGATTGTCTTCGATCTGACGGCAACTTTCTTGTTCGCGATCACCGGCACGCTAGCCGGAATGCGACGCCATTACGATATCATCGGCGTTTTTGCCCTGGCGTTTGCCACGGCCCTGGGCGGCGGTCTGGTTCGGGACGGTGTTTTTATCTCGTCCGGCCCGCCGGTTGCGATCACCGATGTTTACTATTTGCCGCTGGTCACTGTGGCGGTATTGATGACGGTGTTGATCGGTCGCTTCGTGCCCGCGGTCCGGCGCATACTGAGTGTCGTTCCGACGCCGAATACCGAGGTGCCATCGTCGCCCGACCCGCTGCAGGTGTCAGCAAGCGATCCTCAACGTGCTTCCCGAACCAAAAGTATTTTCGAACGGATCGATTTGGAGCGGCACCTGGCCAAGACCTACGGCTTGATCTTGTCTCTGGTGGATGCTCTCGGCTTGGGCATTTACGCGGTGGTTGGCGCGCAGAAATCGCTTGACCGGGGATTGCCGATCAGTTCGGCGATCCTAGTCGGCGCGGTCAATGCGGTCGGCGGCGGTTTGCTCCGGGATGTCCTGACCCGGGAGGTTCCACTGCTGTTTAAGCCGGGTCAGTTTTATGCCCTGACGGCGGCGGTGGGCTCAGCGGTATTTGTCTTCCTGGTTGTCTGGGCACACATGGATGTTCAACGAGCCGCTCTGGTGGCGATAGTCCTGACATTTTTATTGCGTGTTTTAGCGATTCGATTCGATTGGCGGAGTCCACCCTTGGTGTGGGAAGAACGCGGTTGAATGCGGCGCAACTTAATTGCTTGGAGGTGAATGGAATGAGCGGTCAAAGAAGCCTGTCGGTGTTTTTCATGATTAGATTTGGGCGCGTTTTGCCGGCGATTTTGATGACGATGCCGCTGTTCATCTGGGTGCTGTTCGGAGCTGATTCGCGGAGCTGGGCCCAGGAGGTGATCTCGCAAGAGGAGCCTACCCCTGCGTCAGTCAACGAAATTGTCACGCCCATCGAGCGATCTTTCATCGAGCAAATTCCCCGGCCAGGGATTTTCCCCTGGCTCAAGGAGCAATTAAAGGACACACCGGCTTTTTTTCGCGACACCAAAGTCGATCTCAATCTGCGTTCCTACTACTTTAAGCGCGACAAATTCGATGACAGCGTCAGCGCGGCATGGGCGATGGGCGGCGCGCTCGCGTACCAATCCGGCTGGCTGCTTGATCGGCTCAAGATCGGCACGACATTCTATTGGTCCGATAATCTCTACGGGCCCGAGGACAAAGATGGCACGCTGCTGCTCAAGCCGGGCCAGCACGGTTACAGTGTATTGGGCCAGCTCTATGCGCGGGTTAAGCTCTTCGAAGACCACGTCGTAAATCTGTATCGCTATGAATACAACACGCCGTTTATCGGCAAAAATGACAATCGGATGACGCCGAACACGTTCGAAGGTTATACGCTTCAGGGCACCTTCGGCGGCCAAGACGGCGCTCCGGGATTCCGGTATGGCGGCGGCTACATCACCAAGATCAAAGAGCGCAACTCGGATGACTTCGTGTGGATGTCACGCGATGCCGGCGCCGACGTGAAACGCGGCGTCGCGGTGGCGGGCGGCACATTCACTTACGGTAAATTTTCCCTCGGCGCGGTCAATTACTTTTCCAACGACATCATCAATATTTTCTACACCGAGACCAAGTACAGCTTTCCCATCACCAAGGATCTCGGCGCTTTGTTGGCGTTTCAGTTCGCCGACCAACGCAGCGTCGGGCAGAATCTCTTGAACGGGCAGTCGTTCCTCGGCGATCAAATTGGCGTTAAGGGCGACTTGAGTTATGGCGGGGCAGTTTTCACCCTCGGCTATTCGAATTCGATGCGCCGGCAGGACATGCAAAACCCGTGGAGCGGCTATCCGGGTTATACCAGCGTCCAGGTGCAAGACTTCAATCGCGCCAAAGAGCAAGCGCTGATCACGAAACTCTCGTATGACTTTTCGCGCCTCGGTCTCGAAGGGGTGTCGACCTCGTTGCTTTTTGTCCATGGCTGGGGCCGAGTCAATCCTTCGACCAAGAACGGCGTGCCGGATGAAAACGAATTTGACGCCGATTTTCAGTGGCGTCCGAAATGGAGTTTCCTCAATGGTTTCTCGTGGCGTTTCCGTTACGCCAGGGTGCACCAGTATCAGAGCCCGAAAAACAGTCAACACGATTATCGATTCATCCTCAACTACGATTTCTCGCTGTTGTAAAAACGGTAATGGAGACACAATGGCTTTAACGATCATTGACGCGAGCGGCCCCGTCATCAGCGCGAAAATTAGCGGCGAGCTGAGCAAGTCCGAGGTCAGCCAGATCCAAGCAGCGGCGCGTGACGTGATTCGCCGCTTGGGTAAGGTCAGCGCGCTATTTGTTCTGGAGAATTTTAACGGCTGGGCGCGGGGAGACGAGTGGGGCGATATCACATTTATGACCGAGCACGATAAGGACATTTCCCGGATTGCGGTCGTCGGCGACGAGCAGTGGCGCGATTTTGCCGAAGCGTTTCTCGCCAAAGGTCTGCGCCAAACGTCGGTGCAGTACTTCGTTCCGGGCGATCTCGCCAAAGCGCGCGACTGGCTCGCAGCCGCTGACCGAGAGTGAGTCGACTTCAGCGCCGATGACTTCTTTAAGCAGAATCCTTTTTGGCCATGCATCCGGTGCCTGTGGCGCCCTTGCTTTGGCCTGCGCGGGCGCACTCAAGGTGGCGCCGGACGGACTGTCAAACTCGTCCAAATGTTGCTGCTGCTCCAGTTACGCGAAGCAAAATATTCAAAGTCAGGCGGCGTTGGACTAAGGTCCAATATCCCGAAGCGATACGATAAGTTAAGTCTCTATAGTATTGCGACAAAGTCTATCCTGATTGCCATTTGCGGGAGAACCGACGAATCAACCACCCAGCAACAAAATGCGGGGAAGGTAACAGATTATGATTAAATTTGTAAAACAAAAACCGATCGGAGCTATGAAACCGCAGTCTGTAAATTATTACCGGATCATCGTCGACAAGCGCTGGCAGCGCAGGTCGGTGATGCTGATGGTTGCTTTGTTTCTGGCCGCGGGCGTTGCCTGCTCGAAGAAAACCGACGCGCCGCCGCCGGCGGCGCCCAAGGTTACTGTCGCCCATCCGGCGATGCGCAGCCTGGTCGACGAAGATGTTTACAATGGCTGGCTCGAAGCCGCGGAGAACGTTGACGTGCGTTCGCGCGTGCGCGGTCATATTGCCAAGATTGGCTTTACCGACGGTCAAATCGTCAAAAAGGGCGACTTGCTGTTCCAGCTCGACCCGCGGCCGTTCGAAGCGGAGATTGGCCGCTCGCGTGACGAGCTCAGGGTTATCGAAGCGCAGAAAGTCGCCGCGGACCGGGATTATGAGCGAATGAAGGAGCTGGTGACCTCGGGCGCCGTAAGCAAGACCGAAGCTGACAAGTCAGAAGCGCGCGCGTTATCCCTGGCAGCCCAAGTCGAGGCGGCAAAGCAAGAGATTGCCCGCAAAGCGCTGGATGTCGAGTACGCGCGGATTACCGCGCCGATCGGCGGCAAAATCAGCCGGGCGCAGTTGACGGTGGGAAATTTCGTCAATGCGGGAGGTAGCGATCCGGTCTTGACGACGATTGTCTCCGTCGATCCGATTTTTCTTTATTTCAACATCGATGAGCGCTCACTGCAGCGCTATCAAAAAACTTACGCCGAACGGATTCGCCAGGGTAGTCGTCTCAAGGAGGCCAAGTTTCCGTTTCACTTCGGTTTGGATACTGAAACAGGCTTTCCAAACCAAGGCGTTTTGGATTTTGCCAATAACCGTGTCGATCGGGAAACCGGCACCATCCAGGTGCGCGGCGTTGTGGCCAATCCCCAGTCGCGCTTCACGCCTGGATCGCGGGTCCGCGTGCGCATTCCTTTCGGTGATCCGTATCAAGCGGTGTTGGTGCCGGATACGGCGGTTCTTACCGATCAAGATAAAAAATATGTCTTCGTCATCAATGACCAGAACGTCATTGTCCGTCGTGATGTCAGGCCGGGCCGATTACTCGAAGACGGCATGCGCGTGGTCAGCGCCGCCGACAATGGCGAAGGACTAAAGGAAAACGATTGGATCGTCGTCGCCGGCCTGCAACGAGCCCGGATCAATTATCCGGTCGAACCGCTGGACAGCGCCGGCAAACCGATCAGGGCAGCGAAAACAAGCGAGGCCCAACCCGCGGCTCCAGCTAAAAGCCACTAAACGTCGTAAAGCCGGCCTTCAGATAAAAGAAAGTCTATTATGTTTGTCCGATTTTTTGTCGACCGTCCGATCTTCGCAACGGTGCTATCGTTGGTGATTATTCTCGTCGGTTTGGTGGCGCTGACGCAGTTGCCGATCGCGCAATATCCCGACGTGGTGCCGCCGACCATTCAGGTGACGGCGACCTACCCGGGCGCCAATGCCATTACCGTGGCGGAAACGGTCGCCCAGCCGATCGAGCAAGAGGTCAACGGCGTCGAGCGCATGCTTTACATGTTTTCGCGCAGCACCAACGACGGCCAGTTGACCCTCGATGTCACATTCGAGTTGGGCACAGATCTCGACGCCGCGCAGGTGCTGGTGCAAAATCGCGTCGCCATTGCCGAGGCGAAGCTGCCCGAGGAAGTGAAGCGTCTCGGCATCTCGACCAAAAAGAAGTCGCCGAGCATTCTTTTGGCGGTCAATTTGATTTCTCCCGACGGCCGCTACGATCAACTCTATCTAAGCAACTTCGCCACCTTGAATATCAAGGACGATCTGGCGCGCGTCAAAGGCGTCGGCGACGTGACCTTCCTGGGCGCGCGCGACTATAGCATGCGCATTTGGCTCGATCCGACCAAACTGGCGTCGCGCCAGATGACCGCCAGCGACGTCATTCGCGCGATACAGGAGCAAAACGTCCAAGTCGCCGCCGGCCGGATCGGCCAGCCGCCGGTGCCGCAAGGGTCGGCCGTGCCGTTCCAGTTGCCGATCAATACGCAGGGGCGATTTACCGCGACGGAACAGTTCGACAACATCATCATCAAGACCGGCAAGCAGGGCCAGGTGGTTCACCTCAGCGATGTCGTGAGCGACCCCAAATACGACAAAGACGGCAAGTTGGTTCTGAGAGGTATCGAGCTCGGCGCCAAGAACTACGATGTGAACAGCTACCTTGGCGCCAAGGAGCAAAGGTGGCCGGCGGCGACGCTGGCGATCTTCCAGCTGCCCGGCTCCAACGCCCTCGAGACCGCGGAACAGATCAAGGCGAAAATGGCCGAGATCAAGGGCCGCTTCCCCGAAGGATTGGACTACCGTATCGTCTACGACACGACGGTGTTTATCAACGAATCCGTGCATGAGGTTTACAAGACGCTGATCGAAGCGTTCGTCCTGGTCTTTATCGTCGTGCTGATTTTCTTGGGCGACTGGCGCGCGACGCTGATGCCGATGATCGACGTGCCGGTGTCGCTGATCGGCACCTTCGCGATCATGGCGATGATGGGCTTTTCGTTAAATAACTTGACGCTGTTCGGTATGGTGCTGGCCATCGGCATCGTTGTCGACGACGCCATCGTCGTCGTCGAAAACATCGAACGCTGGATGTCCACCGGCATGCCGCCGCGCGAAGCGACCATCAAAGCGATGGACGAGATCACCGGGCCGGTTATCGCCATCACTCTAGTTTTAAGCTCGGTGTTCGTGCCGACCGCATTCCTCGCCGGCATCTCGGGCCAGTTCTACCGCCAGTTTGCCTTGACCATCGCGGTGTCGGTGATCATCTCGGCAATCAATGCCATGACCATGGCGCCGGCGCGCGCGGTTACTTTGATCAAGCCGCACATCCCGGGTCATCATCGCGATGCTTTGCCACCGCAAGGCATTGCCGCGTTAATCGGCTTGCTCGCATACTTCTTTCTCACGCCTTATTTGTTAGCGCTTTTCGGCTTGGCTGCGCCGGCCCACGGAGACAGCGCGGCGACGGCGCAGCACGGCTCGCAATGGGGACTGTGGGCGGTGCGGATCGCAGTCTTTGCCGCAGGCACGCTCGTCGGTTGGCTGCTCAGGAACCCGATCAATCACGGCATCGGTGCCTTCCTTGGCGTGTTCAATCGATTTTTCGATCGCCTCGCCTCTGGCTATGGCACCATCGTGCGCAGCCTGGTGCGTGTCGGATTCATCGTGTTGGTGCTCTACGGCGGCTTGCTCGGGCTCACGGTGTGGGGATTCATGGTCACGCCCACCGGATTCATCCCGGATCAGGACAAGGGCTACCTGGTCATCAATGCACAGTTGCCCGAAGGCGCCAGCTTGGATCGGACCGACAAGATGGTCGCTCAATTGAGCGACGTTGCGCGCAAGACCAAAGGCGTGGCCTATACGATCGACGTCCCCGGCTACTCGATTCTGTTGGCCACCAACATCAGCAACGTCGGCGGCATGTTCGTCATCCTCGATCCCTTCGAAGAACGCGCCGGTATTCCTGGCCTGGGCGCCAATGACATCGCCGCGCAGTTGCGGCAAAAATTTAGCGATTTCCAGGAAGCTCGCATCGGCGTCTTCAACGCGCCGCCTATCGACGGCCTCGGCGCCACCGGCGGGTCCAAACTCCACGTTCAAGACCGGCGCGCCGCTGGACTCAGGACGTTGGAGGGCGGGGTGCAATCGATCGTCGAGGCCGGGCAACGCGACCCCACGTTTGCCGGGCTCTTCAGCTCGTTCGGGGTCGCCCAGCCGCAACTGTTTGTCGACATCGACCGCGAAAAAGCCAAGGCGCAGAACATCTCGCTGGAAGAGATCAATCTAACGTTGCAGGCGTATCTCGGATCGTTCTACGTCAACGACTTTTCGTTCCAGGGCCGCAACTGGCAAGTCAACGTCCAGGCCGATCCGAGCTTCCGAGAAAAAACCCCGGACATCGGCCGGCTCGAGGTGCGTAACGGCGCCGGCGAGCGTGTGCCGTTGGAGACCGTGATCAAGGTAAAAACCACCAGCGGCCCGGCGATCGTCAACCATTACAACATTTATCCCTCCGCCGAGGTCAATTTGATTCCGGCGCCGGGGGTGAGTTCCGGTCAGTTGATCACTGAGACCGAGCGGCTGGTTAACGAGCAATTGCCGTCCGGGTTGGCCTTCGAATGGACCGAGCTGACGCTGCAGCAGATCCTCGCCTCGAAGGACTTCCTGACCAAAATTATTTTTCCCTTGTCCGTGCTCTTCGTCTTCATGGTTTTGGCGGCGCAATATGAAAGCTGGTCTTTGCCGTTTGCGATTCTGCTGATCGTGCCGATGTGTCTATTGGCCGCCTTGATCGGTGTTAACTTGATGCAACTCGATAACGGCATTTTTACCCAGATTGGTCTGATTACCCTCATCGGTTTGGCGGCGAAAAACGCCATCCTGGTGGTCGAGTTTGCCAAGCAGCTCGAGGACGAGGGCAAAGGCCGCGTCGACGCCGTGGTCGAGGCCTCGCGCGCGCGTCTGCGGCCGATTCTGATGACCGCGTTCGCGTTCATTCTCGGCGTGGTGCCGTTGATCACCGCCAAAGGCGCCGGCGCCGAGATGCGCTTCGCTCTGGGCGTTGCGGTGTTCAGCGGCATGGTCGGCGTAACTTTCTTCGGTCTGATTTTTACGCCGGTATTTTACGACGTCATTCGGCGCTTTACGAAAAAGAAAATGCCGGTCGTGACGCCAATGGACGCACATCAACCCGTTCATTCCGAAGCGCACAATCCGTCAGGAGGACCACACTAAATGGCATTGCGGATTGCTTTTGTCTTGTTGCTTATTTTCACCGGTTGCACGCTGGGTCCGGACTACAACCGTCCGGCAGTATTGACCCCGGACAATTTTCGTGGTGTGCAAGGCACGCCGGCGGCGGATTCACTGGCCGACATCCCCTGGTGGGAAGTGTTCAGGGACACGGTGTTGCAAGACTTGATCCGTGAGGCCCTGAACCAGAATTACGATTTGCGCACGGCGGCAGCGCGGGTCGAAGAGGCGCGTGCTCAAGTCGGTGTCACACGGTCTTTTCTTTACCCAAGCGTCAACTTTAACGGCGGCGGCAGCGCCCAACAAGTGTCACGGCTGAGCGAGCCGCCGCAGTCGTTTGGCGCCAACCGCTCGTTTCAAAATTGGCTTGCTGGTTTCGGCATGGTTTGGGAGATCGACGTATTCGGTCGGATCCGCCGGGAAACCGAAGCGGCCAGCGCGCTCTATTTCGCCAGTGAATTGGATCGGCGCGGTGTGTATATCACTTTGGTTGCCGACGTTGCGCAATTCTATTTTGATTTGCGAACATTGGATCTCGAATTGGAAGTCACCAGGCGCACGCTTAAACTCAACGACGATACGGTGGCGTTCTATCGCCGCCGATACGAAACCGGTGTCTCTAATCGGCTTGAATTCGAGCAGGCGATCGCCAACCGCGCACGCACGGCGGCGGTAATTCCGCTTCTTGAACGGCGCATCGCGATTCAAGAAAATCTGATTAATTTTCTGCTCGCGCGCAACCCCGGCACGATTCCACGCGGGCCGGTTTTGACGGACCAGTATTACCCGCCCGCCATTCCCACCGGGCTGCCGTCGACGCTGCTTGAACGGCGCCCTGACGTGCAAAGTGCTGAGCAGTTGCTGGTTGCCGCCAATGCCAGTATCGGTGCGGCCAAAGCACTGTTCTTTCCCAATTTTTCCCTCAGCGCCGCGCTTAGCAGCGCCAGCCACGAATTCTCCAACATCGCCGACAAGCGCGCGGCGATCTGGTCGGTGTCCGGCGGTTTTCTGCAACCGATTTTCCAGGGCTGGAGGTTGTTCTGGAATTATGAAGCGACCCTAGCGCGTTTCGACCAGGCGCTCGCGCAATACGAAAAGGCCGCGCAAAATGGTTTCCGTGAAGTCGCCGATGCCCTGGTCACCATTGAGAAGCTTAGGGACGAGCGGGCCGAGAAAGAGGCGCAAGTTACGGCATTGCAACATTCCAGTAATCTGTCGCGGCTGCGTTACGACGCCGGGTTCTCGAACTATCTAGAGGTTCTGATCGCCGACCAGCAGCTTTTCGATGCCGAGATCGAACTCGCACGGACGCGCGGCGCGCAACTCAACGGTGTGGTGCAAGTGTACCGCGCCCTTGGCGGCGGTTGGCAGCCATAGAATAGGTTCAAATCGTTCCAGTCGTTCAAAAAGTTCAAACCGTTGAGGAATAACAACGGCCTGGTACAGGTGTTTCCCATGACGATCAACTGGCTTCTGGTCTTCGTTCCTATTGTGATCGTCCTCGAGCAGGCGGTGCCGCAGGCCCACACATGGATTTTTTTTACCGCTTGTGTGGCGATTATCCCCATCGCTTCGCTCATAGTCGCGGCGACCGAGCATATCGCGTCAAGGACCGGTGATGCGGTTGGCGGACTGCTTAATGCGACCTTCGGCAACGCTCCTGAACTGATCATCGCGGTGGTTGCCTTAAAGGCTGGGCTGTTCGACATGGTGCGGGCTTCGCTTATCGGCGCGATTCTGGCGAACCTTCTGCTGGCTCTCGGAGTCGCCTTCTTTCTCGGCGGACTGCGTTACCACAATCAGGAATACAACCCCGGCGCCACGCGGCTCTACAGCTCGATGATGCTCATCGCCGTGGTCAGCCTGGTGGTGCCGAGCGCATTCAGCCGCTTCTTTTCATCAGAGGCGACGATGCGCCAGGAGCAACTTCTCAACTTGGGCATGGCGTTCGTCCTGTTGATCGCCTATGGGCTATACCTCCTGTTCATGCTCAAGACTCACCGCGAATTCTTCTCAGCCGTAGGCGGTCATGAAGAGCACCATGACGAGAGCGAGCACTGGGGATTACCCAGAGCGGTCGGCAGCCTGGTGGTCGCCTCGGTTTTGGCGGCGTGGATGAGCGAAATTCTGGTCGGCGCAGCCGAGGGGACTGGCAAGGCGCTGGGCATGTCGCAGACCTTCATCGGCATCGTTTTTCTAGCGATTGTCGGCGGTGCCGCCGAGAGCGGATCGGCGATCGCCATGGCGCGGAAAAATAAGCTGGACCTCACCGTGGGCATCGCCCTCGGCAGTTGTATCCAGATCGCGCTGTTTGTTGCCCCGGCGCTGGTGTTGACGAGTTATGCGCTGGCCCCCCAGCCCCTTGAGCTTGCCTTCGGCAGGGCCGAGCTTGGCGCGCTGTTATTTGCCGTTTTGATCGGCGCGATGGTTTCGGGGGACGGGCGCGCAAACTGGTATAAAGGCGTGCAACTGATCACGGTGTACGTCATCATGGCTTTCCTATTTTACTTCATGCCGGAGGCGGCGCCGCGATGAACGATCGCGGTGTTTTGGGGGCCGGCGGGCTGCGCGGGCTGTGGCGCGCTTACCTGCGCCAATGCTACACGAATCTTTTCTATACACTGCTGCTGACCCTGGCGGCCGCTCCGCTGTTCGCCGCATTGGGATTTTCCGGGGTCCTCATTGAGTTTTTACTCGCCACCAATCTGCTCGCGGCGGTGCTGTCGCTCCGCATCGGAAAAGGTCGCTGGGTTCTGTTGGCCCTGATGAGTTTAGTGTGGCTGGCAAGCTCGGCGACCGCTTGGCTCGATCATCCGGCGCTCTCGGCGATGGCACTGGGGATTTGGACGGGGATTGGGATGTTCGCAGCGGCTGGCGCTTTGCGTTTTGCCATGCGCGCTACTTCGGTGGATGCCGAGCATCTTTATGCGGCGCTTAGCGCCTACTTGCTCGCTGGACTTTTCTTCGGCAATTTTTTTTGGATTCTTGAGCAGATCTGGCCCGGCACCTTCACCTCTGCCGGTGATTTTTCGCGCATGAGCGCGATCTATTTCAGCTTCGTCACTCTGGCAACGCTCGGCTACGGCGATATCGTGCCGCGCACGGATGTCGCGCGCGGCCTGGCGATCGTCGAGGGGGTCGGCGGGCAGCTTTTTCTCGCTGTAATGGTAGCGCGACTGGTGAGCCTGTATGGGCGTGGGCAACCGAGCGCGGGATCCTAGGCAGAGACCATGGAAATTCGCCGCGAGATAACTGACGATCGGTCCGGGCGGTTAACCCAATCACGGCGCAAAGCGCCAATGCCGAATATCGAGGTCGCCAGCAATTTGCAGTTACCAAACGCCTCGACCGAGCGGCCGGCTACTGTGAAGCCCGACGCTGGTGTCGGCCGCGACTAAAATCCCGCTGCTGCTCAGACGGCCAAGCAAGAGACGGTTATGAATTTATACTTCATGCGTCATGGCATCGCGGTCGAGCGCGCCGATAGCCGCCATCGGTCCGATGACCGCAGCCGGCAGTTGACACCCAAGGGGATCAAACGAATCAACAAGGCGGCTAAGGGGTTGGTTACTTTGTCGCTCTCGTTTAATCGCATCCTCACCAGCCCGTTCGAGCGCGCGCGTGAAACCGCCAAGATCGTCGCGCAGACCCTGCGAAGCGAGGACAGTTTGGAGGAAATCCAGCAACTCTGCCCCGATCAATCGGTCGAAGATCTGCTGTCGAGCCTGTCCGCCTACGCGGCCGACAAAGAAATTCTCCTGATTGGGCACGAACCGCTATTGAGCAGCACAATGTCATTTTTATTATCGGCAACCGGCGGCGCGGAGATCCGGCTAAAAAAGGGCGGGTTATGCTGTCTCGAAATCGACGGTGTGCCGCCAAAAAAGCGCGCGGTTCTCCAGTGGGCTCTGACGCCTAAACAACTTCGTCTCCTGGCGCGCTGAATCGATCGCCTAATTGGATAATTGCGCTCTGAGAAAAAATCGTGGGACAGGAGAACGAACAACCGCCTGAATCGGCTCAGGCCGACAAGCCGGCGCCCAGCGTGCTTGGCGATCCGCCTGCTCCTGTCGACGCTGGTAAATCTTTAGCGCGTCTACTGCGTAATCGAGTGAAGAAGTTTGTCGCGTTAGCGCCGCGAGTGCACGCCGATGGCGATCCTAAGCTTATTCATGACGTTCGCGTTTGCAGCCGGCGTTTACAACAAGCCCTCGATGCCTTATTTGCCAAGCCCCGGTCGGGCAAGGTGCGGCGCCTGCGGCGCACGCCTCGGCGGATTCGGCGCGTGCTCGGCGAATGGCGCAACTGCGATGTCCTGCTTGAGATGGTGGCGCGCCAGCAGCGCCGCGCGCGCAGCCAAGGCAAGCGGCAAGCCTGGGAGTTTGTCCACGACTACCTGGCGCAGAAGCGCGCGAAAGAAGTCGCCCGCGCGTGTAAGAAGCTGGACCGTGAAGACATTGGTGGTTACGCCGGCCGGGTCGAAAAGGTCGTGAGTCAAGCGAGCGCTGAAAGCACCGATCTCCTGGTGCAGCGGCTCGACGACAGCGTGCAAGAAGCGTCGATCGCGTGGCAATCCGCCTTGGCGCGCGCACAGGCGAGTCGCGCGGTGGATGACCTGCATGCCTTTCGCATCGCCACCAAGGTTTTACGATACCGGACCGAACTGATTTACGATGTCGGCGCCAAGCCGCTGAAGCCCCGGCTCAAGTGGCTGGCAAAGGTGCAGGACGTTATTGGCGTTTGGCACGATCACCAAGTGTTAAACCGTACAATCGCCGAAGCCCTGGCGCGGGCGCAGGTGCTATTGAATGAGATGCCAACGGTCCGATTGCTTTTGACGGAATTGGAAAAGGGGCGCGTTCGTCACGCTGACGAGGTCGAGAAAATTTTTCGCCTGGCGCGCGAGCATGCCGAGAACCATCAGATCGAAAGTTCGCGCGAAAACCATGCGTCCCCGGAACAATCCGGCGCTGAATCGGTAAGCGAGCAAACGTCGTCGACCAACCAGGAGGACACTCAGTGAACAACCAAGAGATGAAAAGCCTAATCAAGGGGGCGCGCAAATTTGCCAAGCCTTTCCGCGTCACCGACGACAGCTTTCGCCTGAAGGACATCGACCCAGGCGACACGCTCGACTTAACTTCGGAGGACAAGCCACGCGCCAAGGAAGCGCTCGCCATGGGCATCGATGTGTTGGCCGAGCTTCAGGACAGGCTCTACGCCCAGGACAATTGGGCGGTGCTGCTGATCTTCCAAGCGATGGACGCCGCCGGAAAAGACGGCGCCATCAAGCATGTCATGTCAGGTGTCAACCCGCAGGGCTGCCAGGTTACTTCGTTCAAGGTGCCGTCCGCCGAGGATCTCGACCATGATTATCTCTGGCGTTGCCAGAAATGCCTACCAGAGCGCG